>JBBDYQ010000002.1:472490-480625 GCA_040901445.1 Thermoleophilaceae bacterium
CGCGTGCGCGCCCTGGCGCGCACGCGGCTCGATGAGGCCCGTGACAGGGTGCATGGTCCCGGTCGTTCGCGCGAGTTCGTCGGCGAGCTCGCGCGCGACGGCCTTATGGGCACGTTGATGCCCGAGGCGATCGGCGGCGAGGGTCTGGACCTCGCTCACAGCAATGTCGTCTCCCAGGAGATCGCCGCGGCCAGCCCGTCGCTCGGCGCGATGCGGGCGATCTCCGGGGTGTTCGTCGCGGTCCCGGTGCTCGGGTTCGGCAGCCGAGACCAGATCGAGCGCTGGCTCGCGCCCGTCTGCAGCGGCGAGCACACACTCGCGCTCGGCATCTCCGAGCCCGACGCCGGCTCGGACGTCCGCGGGATCACCACGCGCGCCCGCCGCGACGGCGGCGACTACCTGATCGAGGGCATGAAGCACTACATCAGCGGCGCGAGCGAGGCCGCAGGCATCCTCACCTACTGCGTCACCGACCCGAACGCCGACATCGACCGGCGCCTGTCCGCCTTCATCGTGCCGACGAACGTCGCCGGGCTCGACGCGAGCGAGGCCATACCGACGATGGGCCTCCGCGGCCTCACCCACGCGCGCGTCCGCTACGACGGTGCGCGCGTCTCGGCCGCCGACCGCGTCGGCGACGAGGGCGACGGCCTCGCCGTCATGCGCCACGGGCTCGACCCGGAGCGCATCGACATCGCGAGCCGCTCGCTCGGCTGCGGCACGCGCGCGTTCGAGGAGGCGTGCGACCACGCTGCACGGCGCCGGCAGTTCGGCAAGCCGCTGCGTGCGTTCCAGGCGGTATCGCACGACCTCGCGGACATGCGCGTGCTGCTCGACGCGGCCGCGCTTCTCGTGTTGCGCGCCGCCCGGCTGTACGATCGCGGCGAGCCCTGCACCACCGAGGCCGCGATAGCCAAGCTCTTCGCCGCCGAGCGCTCACACGAGGTATGCGACCGCGCGCTCCAGGTGCTCGGTGCGGTGGGCTACACCGAGGGCAACCCCGTCGAGCTCGTCACCCGCGATGTGCGCGCGCTCCGGTTCGGCGGCGGTACCGACGGGATGATGCGCCACGTGATCCAGCGGGCGCTCCGGTAGCCGACGTCTCGAGGTCGCAGCGCGGGCACACCTTGATCATCTTGTAGCCGATGATCGGCTGCCGCGGTGCCACACACCCTTTTGTGGGAGGAGCGGCGCGCCGCCTCGAGGCCCTCGCCGCGTGACTCGCACGCCCACGGGTCGTGGGTGCACTCGTACCCGCACTCGCTGCAGGTGACATGAAGCGGCTTACCGTCCCGCCGGCGCTGGATGTTCTGCGGACACCGCAGGACGGACACCCGAATGTGGGCGTGCGGCTCACTCGCCCGATGCTGCAGAGCGCGCCCGAGAGGATTCGAACCTCTGACCTTCGGTTCCGTAGTCCTCGGGATCAGGCTGAGTACGCCTGGAAAGCGCTGGAAGCGTACCGGCTCGTCTGGTTACAGCGGGTTCGTTTGGCCGAGTGTGGGACGAAGTTCGGGACGAGCCTCCCAGCTCTGTAGCCCGGGAAACGTCTCCGATGGTCCACATCGTACGGGCCGCGCATCGGGCTTCTGCTTCCCAGGTGGGTGCATCATGGAGCGATGCGCACCGTCGATCGAATGCCTGAGCGCGACGTAGGCTGGCCGGTTCCCTTCGGCGGGCCACAGATATTGGTGCTCGACACGGGCGTTCTCTACGACGACATCGTCTACCGCCTGCGTTACCCGGGGCGGCGCGGCGTGCTCGTCGGGAGTGCGCACGCGGGCGCGACAGTGCTCCTTGCCGCCGACCACGTCTACGACGAGATCTACGACAGCGTTACCGGTCACGAGCGCCGCGGATTCAGCCGAGGCGATGTTGTGTCGTGCTTCGAGCGGATCTACCTGCCGTACCTCCGCTTCGTGGCGATGCCGGCATGGCCGGTACGCACGCGCGTCCTGGCGGTCGGTGCCGCCGATCCCGATGACGCCCCCACCGCGGCACTCGGGCTTCTTGTAGCGCCTTCCCTCGTCTTCGCCGTCGACCCACATCTCGTTAACGCGGGTTTCGGACGGGCCGAGGACTGGCTTGCGTTGACCTGGCTTGCAGACGACCTGCTCGGATATGACGGCACCCTTCTAGTCACCGCGATAGCCGCACGGGCCGTCGGACAGCGCGCGTCACACGCCAGCCGCGCGCTTGTGGCGGACCTGCGACCAGCGGAGGTAGCGGCAGGCGTCGCCGTTGGGCTCGCGATGGTCGCGACGGCACCACGCCTCACCGGGGCTGTGAGTGACGCTGCGCAGCGCGCCGTTCGACAGTTCGGCCGTGCGGCGTCGGTGATCGCGACGGCCGTCGCACAGGTCGCAGCCGAACGTGGCCGGCGCACCGCTCAGCTACACGCCGGCTCCGTGGTCCCCGACCTCCCCCTTGGACCGGCCGAGCGCCTCGCTCGGCTCCTTGCGGTCACCCACGAACCGATTCTGGCAGACATCCTCGCGGCCGCCGTGCAGCAGCCGACCGGGCTGGTCAGCGAAGTGCTATCGGGACATCCTGCGTTCATCAATGCCGGACGAGGGTGGCAACTCGGGCGTCGGCGATTGCCGCGGCACCGAGAACTGGCCGCACCCCGCCGGTAGGCAACTCAAGCGCACCCGAGCCTATCGCCGTAGGGCTGCCATAGAGTCATGGCGACAACCCGCTTGTTTCGCGGGATTGCGCGAACCCTCGCTCAGTAGTCCAAGTGAAACGAGCTATTCGGACCGCGGTCGAAGGCCACGGTGAATACGTTGAAGAAGTCAGCCCGCCCGAGCAGGAAGGCGTCGTCATCTTCGACAAAGGCCGGCTCGAAGCGAAATCGGGGACCCCATAGCGCCGGTCCGGACCGACCTGTCGCGACGATCTGTCCATGTAAAGGCACTGTCGATGACCAGGTCGTGAATTTCGAACCGACCCCCTTCGCTCCGCATGGGTCTTTCTTGAGCTTCGACTTGATTCGCAGCTGACGGGCGATCTGGACCGGAAAGCAGCTTCGGTGCGCCCCGCTGTCGACCAGCGCGATGACTGCCGCCATCCGCCTATCGGTGCTGAGGGCTACTCCCAGGTACGGGGCCCCGGATAGATAGGGCGTGGTTAGGCGCGCGATTAGTAGAAGAGGGTGGAAGCCGGTGGGACGTGATAGAGCAAGTCGTTCGACTCGACTTCGTCCCTGGCGACGAGCTCATCGAAGTCATCCGCCGACGCTATGACGATGCCGCCTCGCACGGCAATCCACTGGCCGGCATATTCATCGAGTGCGTCCGCCGGCAAGGGCGGCGGTGCTTCGCTCTTTCGAATAAGTACGGCCATCCGGTTCTCTTTTCCTGTCGAGACTCTCGGCAAACGGCGGGTCCGATACCAGACTTCGATTTCGAAGTCAAGCCTTGAGTCTCGTAAGACTCTAGTCCGGCTATCGACCCTTGACAAGAGGGCTTGATGCCTATTCGTCCAGGCCTGAAGCCACGAAGAGAGCCAGCCGGTGTCACCGCGCCGTCGCAGCAGCCACGGAATCGGTGCACACTGACTCGACGTTCCCCGCTGCGGATCCCTACCCCGGCTCGTCGTTGGCATATGTCCCAAGGCAAGCATTCGTGCATGGGGCAACCCTCTTGCGAGCTTCATGTTTGGAGTGCCTGCGAGGCGGCGCAGCATATGGAGCAAGCGCGATTAGCGACGGGAGCAAATGAGGCTGTGGGAGATGGGCCACCGAAAGCGAAGGGATAGACGACCACGTTGCGCGGCTCACGAGACCCGGATATGAGTGCGCAGGCTTGAAGGAGCCCTGCCCAGAATGAGACGAAGGAGATCGTTGGGATCGTCTGGGGAGGAAGCGGAGTCGTGTGGACGCACGCCGCGCACGGACTGTCGGGCATATGCGTCGTTACTTGCGCCAGGTGGTTTCCGGTCGCAGCAATGGCGAGCCACGCGGGCTGCTCTTCCTGTACCCACCATCGCGCCTCCACGTCGTCCACGCCAACAACGACGCGCTCGGCGAGCGGCAGGACACTCTCGCGCGTTTCCCTCGTAAACAGAGACGTCACCCCCGCGATCTTCACCTCGGGAGTTGCCAAACCCTCGAGCTGCTCGGTCTTAAGCCGGCCTTCGTCGGACGCACGCAAGAGCGCGTACCGGTTCACGTTGGAGAGGTCTGCGCGCTGTTCCTCGATAACGCGCACGTTCGCGCGTAGGCCAGGGGTCCGAAGCAGGCAGAAGAGCAGCGCGTGCGTGATCGCGCCGCCACTTATTGCGTCGACGGCTCCGAGCTCCAAAGTCGACCTAGCAGTAACTTCCGGAAACAGGTCCAGCAGATTGAGCTTCACAGGGGGACCCGCTGACGGGCGGGGGCTCTTTGCGCGAAGGCCCGCTGCGTTTTCGATGCGCGGGAGGGCCACCTCGAGCGCGATCGCTGCAATGGCGGCGCCGCCTGCGAGGCCCCCGAAAGGTAGATCACCCGCGCACAGGCTCCCCATGCCGCCTCGCTCAATGTTGACTGCATAGTCGGTCACGCCGACGTGCACAGCCGCCTGCGACCCGGCTCTGCCAAGCCCGAAGGCGAAGGTTTCATCTACCGCTGCAGTTGAGGTCCGAACCGCAGCCCCGGGGACGAGGTCTCCACCGAGCTCTATCAGCGAGTCGGTCAGATCGGGGCGCCGGAGCGGAGCGACGACATCGATTAGCGGAACGTCAGGAAGGACTAGCTCAGTTCCGATGCCGAGACGCGCGGTTAGGACAAAGGCCGCAACGAGCGCTGTCTGCCCCGCTCGGCACGACAGGGACTCCTCGTCAGCGGTGAACCGCATCCTCGTCGCCAACAGCGCGTCGGCGATTGCGCGCTCATCGGCCTCGCCGGAGAAGAACTCCTCGTTCACGAGCAAGGTGGTGCGCGCGAGGGCTTCATAGTGGCTTCTCACAGCGTGACCCTCACACGCTCGTCGACCGGAACGCCGACCCAGCGTCCGCCGTCTGTCCGCTCCGCTAGGAAAGCCCCGTCTAGGCCGATGTCCCCGAGCGCAAAGTTCGGGATGACGAGTGACAGGAAACCCGCCGCGTTGACGAGAGCGAGCGCGTCGTCGCGGGACGAGTGATAGGCGGCACCGGGATGCGTATGCACCTGGATGCGCACGCTTCTTCTTGAGGCGAGTAGTTCCTGCCACAAAGTCGCGATGGCGGTCGAGGCGAGCTCGTATCCGGCGGGTCCCGCCGCGTGCCGCGGATGCACCACTCCATCGACACGACCGGGATCGTCGACGGGGCCAGTCAGGTAGACCACGCATTCGCAGCCGCCGGCGCCGCAGCGGCGGAGGTGCTCGAACGCCTGCTCGAGCACCCCCTGCGTCAACTGCTTCATCGCTTATCCACCACCCGCCGTGCGCGGCCGGAGGTAGAGCTGCGAGCCCGGCTCCACCTGGGAGCCCATGCTGGCGCGGTCCGAGATCTCAGTCTGGTTGTCGGGGCCAAACAGGAAGTTCTGCTCCCGCTCCGCACCCCGGACGTCGTAGTGGTTGAGCGCGCGCTGTCGAACCGACTCAGCGGCCTGCTGGGGATTGTAATCGAAGCTCTCGTTCATCCCGTTGTACGAGATGAAGACCGAGACCTTCTGCCTGGTCTTCCCCTTCTCCTGCTCCTGAACAGCCATTGAGACCTCCTTAGGACTCGTTAAGCGAACCGCTATACATCTGTAGCACCCACAGAGTAGCAGCTCGCTTCAAATGTCAAGCGAACGTGGCATACTTGCCTCGTGGAGCACTTTGGGAAGCGGCTTCAGAAGGTGCGGGCAAAGAACGGCGACTCGCTTCGAAGCATCCAACGGCGCTCAGGGTTGAACAGCGGATACCTGAGCCAACTTGAGAACGGCAAGATCGCGCACCCCAGCCCAACTGTCCTGCAGAAGGTCGCCGTGGGATACGGCCTGCGGTTCGAGGACTTGCTCGAGTGGACCGGATATGTGGCCGGCGGCGCGGAGAGCGCCAAGTCGCCGAACCGGGCCGTCGCATTGAGCACCGTGTCGGGCCTGGGCGAACCCTCAGACGAGGAACTCCAGACGCTTAAGGCCATCGTCGAACTGCTGCACAGCAAACGCTCCTCCACGTTCACGGCCCCGTCCGACATTTCGCTAGACGACGAGGCGGTCGCCGAGGTCCGCCTCTACGCCCGCGCGGTTCTGCGAGAGGCCGATGGATTGGGGCGCCGACCCACACCCCTCGAAGACATCCAAGACGCAGCCCGTTTGGTCGTCACCGGGGAACTCGCTCTCGACCCTGACGATCGAGCCCGCTTGTTTGAGCGGTTCGGAACCTGGGTCAACGTCGCCTGGAAACGACTCCAAGGCACCTTCGACTTTCGCACCTCAGAGATCTGGGTGGCACCTGACTTACACGCGATGAAACGCCGCTTCGTCTTAAGCCACGAGATCGGCCACGCGATCCTCCCAGCCCACAAGCAGACCTTCGCCTACATCGACGACTTCACCTGTCTTCCTCCCCTCGCACGAGACCTCTTCGAGCGCGAGGCGAATCAGGCGGCCGTGGAGATCCTCTTCCAGGGGGGCCAGGCAACTGACGAGTTCGACAGCTCTCCGCCATCACTCGACGAAATCTGCCGGATCAGTTCGAGATTCGGTGCGTCGATCGTCTCTACTTCTAGGTATGCCGTCGAGACATCCAAACGGGCCGTCGCGCTTGCAATCGCGCATGTCGGCACGACCGGTCTGCTCGGCCCGACGCATATCTATACCTCGCGACGGTTCGAATCAGCATTCGGATGGCGGACACAGGGAGCGCCCCCAAAGGAGATCCGCACTGCCCTCCGGGTCGCCAACGACGGCGACGACGAAACGTGGGTGATCGAGAACCTTCGCCGTGAACCCCGCTTAATGAACGCCGAGAAGATGCATACCGGGTACGCGGCCATCGTCCTTGTTGTCCCAAAATCACGCGCCAGGGTCATAGCGCGAAAGCTCGTGCCGGGTGCAGGCGGCGCCGCGACACGTTCGACGTAGCTCACCCCGCCGCGACGAGCTTTGGCTCATCATCCATCCCAAGCGGCGCGACCTCGAAGCTGCAGACGAAGTCCCGACCGAGCCCACTTGCGCCGTCTGAGACGCGAGCCTGACGCCATCGCGGAGCTGGCCGCGCGGCCCCAGCGCAAGACGCAGGGTCGAGTGGGGCGCCAAGGTCGCCGTCGATCAGGTGCCCGTAGGTGTCGAGTGTGTAGGCGGCCGAGTGGTGACCCATCCAGCGCTCCAGCTGAGCGTGCTCGCCCCTGCATCCACCAGCAGCGCCGGCGCGTATGGCGCAAGGTGTGGAAGCCGACCCACGGCACGCCTGCGCGCTGAGCGGCGGGTCGCTGCACGCGGTGGCGGAAGTTGTTGGGATCGAGCCGCGCTCCGCGCCGGCTGACGAAGACGGATGCATCGTCGGCGGAGCCCGGGAGCCGAAGCTGGCGGATCTGGTCGGCGAGGTCGTCGCTGAGTGTCATGGTGCGGTATCCGTGGCGCGACTTCGGCGCTGTCAACAGGAACTGAAAAGTGCGCCACTTTCAGGAAGCGAATAGTGCGCCACTGAGCGTCGGGTCGGCGGTTGGGATTCAGGGGGAGGGCCGGAGGCCCGATGCCTGGATCCCAACCGCGGGCGCGCCTTGGGTGCCCCTCTCCTTGAGCCGGTAGCTCTTGCCTTTGAGGGTGACGATGTGGGCGTGGTGGACGAGGCGGTCGATGAGCGCGGCGGCGACCATCTGGTCGCCGAGGATCTCGCCCCAGGCCTCGAACCCGCGGTTGCTGGTGACGATGATCGAGCCGCGTTCGTAGCGGCGCGCGACCAACGCGAACAGCAGGTTCGCGGCCTGGCGCTCCAGGGGCAGGTAGCCGATTTCGTCGACGACGATCAGGCCGTAGCGCTCCAGGCGTTTGAGCTCGTCGTCTAGGGCGTTGCGGTGCTGGGCGGTCTCGAGGCGGTCGATCCATTGCTGGGCGGTGGCGAACGCGACGCGGTGCCCGGCCTGGCAGGCCTTGATCGCCAGCGCCGTCGCGAGATGCGTCTTGCCGGTCCCGGGCGAGTAGGTGTCGCACTACTCATTGTGTTGATCCGTTGCCGGCGTCGGTG
>JBBDYQ010000003.1 GCA_040901445.1 Thermoleophilaceae bacterium
CGAACCCCAGCTGAAAAGATGGCGGAACTGTTGCGTTGACCGCCTGAAGCCGCCGCCCCCCTATCCAGGACGGTTGCCTTCTTCGATCCGTCGCCGCTAGCGCGATCCCCCCGCTACCGCGGGCAGGATCGTGACCTCGTCGCCGTCGTCGACGGGCGTGTCGAGACCCTCGAGGAAGCGGATGTCCTCGCCCTCGACGTAGACGTTCACGAAGCGGCGCAGGTCGCCGTCCACCGCGATGCGGTCGCGCAGGCCGTCGAAGCGGTCGTAGAGCCCGTCGAGCACCTCGCCGACGGTGGCGGCCTCGTCGACGGTGGCCTCCGCCTCGCCGCCGGTGACGGCCCTCAGCTGCGCCGGGATCTTGACCGTGATCGCCATGGGGGCAGGCAATATACCCGCCGCTACGCGGCGACCGCCGCCCGGCCGAGCGCGCCCTCGAACGAGCTCACGGTGGGGTCGATCTCGTGGGTCTGGAACGTGCCCCGCACGGTGTCGAGCGTCTTCAGGCCCTCGCCCGTGATGACCGCCACGACGCGCTCCTCCGGGTCGATCGAGCCCGCCGCGGCGAGCTTGGCCAGCACCGCCGCGGTGACGCCGCCGGCCGTCTCGGTGAAGATGCCCGTCGTCTCGGCCAGCAGGCGGATGCCCGCGCAGATCTCCTCGTCCGTGACCGACTCGATCGTGCCGCCGGAGCGGCGCGCGAGCTCGAGCGCGTAGGGGCCGTCCGCCGGGTTGCCGATGGCGAGCGACTTGGCGATGGTGTGGGGCTTGACGGGCTTGCACACCTCCCAGCCCTCCGAGAAGGCCGTCGCGACCGGAGAGCAGCCCGCCGCCTGGGCGCCGTCCATGACGGGGACCCTGCCCTCGAGCAGACCGACCTCGAGCCACTCCTCGAAGCCGCGCGCGATCTTCGTGAACAGCGAGCCGGAGGCGATCGGCGCCACAACGCGATCGGGCAGCTCGAAGCCGAGCTGCTCGGCGATCTCGTAGGACAGCGTCTTCGAGCCCTCGGCGTAGTAGGGCCGCACGTTGACGTTCACGAACGCCCACTCGCGGTCGTGCGAGAGCTCGGTGCAGAGCCGGTTGACGTCGTCGTAGTTGCCGCGCACGGCCACGAGGTTCGTGCCGTAGACGCCCGTGGCGAGCACCTTCTGCTCCTCGAGGTCCGCGGGGATGAACACATAGGACGCCAGGCCCTCCGCGGCGGCGTGCGCCGCCACCGCGTTGGCGAGATTGCCGGTAGACGCGCAGGCCACGACCTCGTAGCCGAGCTCACGCGCCTTGGCCAGCGCGACCGCCACCACCCGGTCCTTGAAGGAGTGGGTCGGGTTGGCGGCGTCGTTCTTGACCCACACCTCGCGCAGCCCCAGCCGCTCGGCCAGGCGGTCGGCCTTCACGAGCGGGGTGAGCCCCGGCGCCAATGCGGAGCGCGGCGCGCGCTCGAACGGCAGGAAGTCGGCGTAGCGCCAGATGGAGTGCGGGCCGGCCTGGATCCTGCGGCGCGCGTGAGCGGCGTCGATCCCCGACAGGTCGTAGGCCACCTCGAGCGGGCCGAAGCAGCCATCGCAGACGTAGCGGGCCTCGAGCGGGTAGGTCTCGTGACATTCCTTGCACTGGAGCGCTTGAACGGACATCTGGTTCCTTTCGGGTCTCCGCCTGCATGTGTGACGGAGACGAGCGCTCCAGTCACATCTTCCAGTGCCCTAGCTCGGGGCCTGATGGAATTGGCACCGTTCCCGTCGGCCAGTGGCCGATCGAGGATGGTTGCCGGGGTTTCACAGGGCCATTTCCCTCCACCCCTCTCGATGCGAGCGGTTATGTCGAACGATGAAGAATAGCGGCGTCCGCGGCGGATTCAAGGGTCCCCAACGGGCCGCCTGCAGACCGCGAACAGGTCGAGGGCCTCCGGAAGGGGGCCGTCGCGCAGCTCGAAGTCCCCCACCGCGATCGCCCGGGCCGCCGGGTCGGGGCGCCTCCGGGCGCGCGTGAGCGAGAGGTCGTAGGCGAACTGCTTGGCCCGCCTGGGCAGCAGGCGGCGCAGCCGCAGGGGGTCGAGCCGGAGCCGGCGGTGCATGAGCCGCTTCTCCTTTGCCACCAGCTCGAGGTAGCGCGGCGAGCCATAGACGCCCTTCATCCCCACCTCCCCGAACGAGCGCGAGCACAGGGCGCGCAGCTGCTCGGGGTCGTACTCGACGTGGTGGTAGGGGTCG
Organism: Thermoleophilaceae bacterium; assembly: GCA_040901445.1. Lineage (GTDB taxonomy): Bacteria > Actinomycetota > Thermoleophilia > Solirubrobacterales > Thermoleophilaceae > JBBDYQ01. Next base: position 2,211 of record JBBDYQ010000003.1, read on the forward strand.
ATGATCTCGTCGGGCTTGAGGAAGGTGAGGCGGTTGGGGGTCACGAAGATCGCGGTGCCGCCGGGCTCGAGCACCCGGGCCACGCCGGCCAGCACCCGCTCGGCATCCGGAACGTGCTCGATCGACTGCACCGAGAGCACCGATGGGAACGAGCCCCCCGGGAAGGGCAGCTCGCGCATGTCGGCCACCACGGTCTCCCGGTCCTGGGAGGCGAGTGCCTCCGGCGAGAGGTCCACGCCCACGGTCTCGCGCGGCGCCAGGTGGTGGTGGGAGTGGCCGGTGCCGGCGCCCAGGTCGAGCACGCGGCCGGGGCCCAGGATGGCAGCCGCCGCCACGTACGCCGCCTCGGTGCGCCGGAAGGTGGGGTTGAAGCCACCCTCGCTGGTCACGACGCGCTCGCCGGTGACGATCACGCCTGGAACCGCCTGCTGCGCCAGACGCCGCGGCGGTGAAGCACGAGCCGCCCGAGGGCGGCCAGCGTCTTGAGCCCGTAGACGGCCGCCGGGCGGAACCCGATCGAGGAGGCGTCGTCGAAGTAGCGCGAGCGCGCGGGCACCTCGGCGATCCGAAAGCCGAAGTGCACCGTCTGGAACAGGACCTCCGAGTCGAATGAGAAGCCGAGCGAGTTGCGCAGGAACGGGATCGACATGAGCAGCTCGCGCGAGTACGCGCGGTAGCCCGTGTGCATCTCCGACAGCCCGGTGCCCAGCACCGCGTTCTCGACGCCGGTGAGCGCCCGGTTGGCCACGTACTTGTAGCGCGGCATGCCGCCCTCGAGCGCGGCTCCGGGCTCCGCCAGACGCGAGCCCAGGACCATGTCGGCATCGCCGCGCAGGATGGGCTCGACCAGGCGCGGGATCAGCGTGGGCTCGTACTGCCCGTCGGGGTGGAGCATGACCACCACGTCCGCGTCCACCTGCAGGGCGTGGAGGTAGCAGGTCTTCTGGTTGCCCCCGTAGCCCACGTTGTGCGGGTGCCAGATCACGTGGAGGGGAAGGGTGCGGGCCAGGCTCACCGTCTCGTCGGTGGAGGAGTCGTCCACGAGCACCACCTCGTCCACCCAGTCGCGCGGGATGCCCTGCACGGTGCGCTCGAGCGTGCGCGCCGCGTTGCGGGCGGGCATGACCACGACGACCTTGCGGCCGTCGCGCAGCGCGATGTCGGGCTCGTGCGTCACGCCGCGGGAGGGTAGAGCTCGTAATAGTCGTCCTCCCACACGGGAGCCAGGTCGGACACGCACGCGGCCATGCGCTCGTACTCCGGGGTGGGCGGCTGCTTCTGGAGCACCAGCCAGCCGCGGTCCAGGCGCGCCCGCAGCGCGGCGCAGCCGTCGTCGGCCGTCGCGAGCGGCACGCGGTGCCGGAGGCGGTCGCCGCCGGCCAGGGCGTTCGTGCCCGGGCCCATGGCCACGTCGCGGTCGCCGCCCTCGTAGCCCGGCTGCACCGCCAGCGTGTCGAGGAACGGGGCATCCCCGAGGCCGACGTCGCCGTGGCGCTCCACGTACCCGGGCGCGGCGGCGGCCAGCGCCGCGACCCCCGCCACCGCAGCCACCGGGGCCGCCCAGGACGGCGCCGGCAGGCGCACGCGGCCCAGAGCCCACCCCGTCCCCGCTCCCACCACGAGCAGGCCGGCGATCGATGCCACGCTCGGCCGGAACGGGAACCCGAGCGACAGGACGCGCAGCCCCGACAGGACGGTGGCGAGCGCCAGCGTGACGATCGCGGCGCGCCTCACCCCGCGGCCGGCGCCGCGCGCGCACACCGCCACCGCCAGGGTGGCCGCGGCGATGGCGGGCAGCAGGTAGCGGGTGGCGCCGATGGCCAGGTCCGTGGAGGCGTCGATGCCCGTGTACGGCGCGGCCATCCAGGCCAGGAGGGCGAGCATGGCTGCCGCGCCCGAAGCCAGGGCGGCCCGCGAGCGGCGCAGCAGCGGGAGCAGCGCGGCCCCCGCGATCAGCACCGCCGCCCCGGCCAGCAGCAGCAGATAGTCGTCCACGCGGCCGTCGAGCATTTGCGCGGGATGGTCGAGGAAGCTGGCCTCGACCTCCGCGAGCCGCGGCGGCACGGGGTCGCCGAAGGGGGTGGCGACGAACGGCCACAGCGGCGAGCCGTGGTCCACCAGGTTGCGGATGGACCACACGCCCCCCACGGCGACGGCTCCGGCGGCCGCGATGGCGATGGGCGCGACGACGTCGCGCAGCTTGCGCCGGTGCCGCCACGCGGCCGCGCCGAGCGCGAGCGCCAGCAGCACGGCCGGGGTGGTCTTGGTCCCGAACGCCAGGCCCGCGGCCACGAGCGCGGGCGCGAGCAGGAGCGGGCGGCCGCCATCGCGCAGCGACGCCGCACAGAGGGCGGCGGCCGTGACCAGCCAGGCGAGCGCGGCCAGGTCGGTGAGAGGGCTGCCGAGCTGACCGACCACGAGCGGAAGTGTGAGCAGCGCGACCACCGCCACGCCGGCCACGCGCTGAGGCACGTCGAGCGACCGCAGGCCGACCCACGCCGAGACGCCGAGCAGGACGGCCATCAGCGGCGTCCACACCGAGGCGACCACCCACGATCGCGAGATCGCGAGCGCCCAGCCCGTGAGCAGCTCGTTCGTGAGCGGGTAGTTGCCGAACGGGACGCCGGCGATCACCTGCACGTCGTCCCCGGGAGAGCCCCCGTGCACCCACAGCCCCGACAGCGCCAGGTGGTACACGAGCCCGTCGACCCCCAGCGACGGGTAGCGCAGCTGCCACCCCACCCACCCGGCGAACAGCACGACCAGCGAGCCGGTGACGGCCCTTCTCCGCAATCCCGCCGCGGCCCACCAGGCGGCGAGCTCCGCCCCGAGCGCCCCCGGCGGGAGCGTGAGCCGGGCCGCGAGCCACGCGGCGGCGGCGCCGAGCGTCAGGGCGATCGGCGATGCGCCAAGGTCCACCAGGCCCAGCAGCAGCGCCTCGATGCCGGCGATCGCGCAGCCGAAGGCCGCCGCGGCGGACACGGCGGCCGGCCCGCGGGCGTCGCAGCGCGCCGCAAGCCGGATGCCCGCTCCGGCCAGAGCCGCCACCGCGAGCCCGAGGAGCACGTGGGACCCCAGGACCGTCACGCCGGGCATCGTAGGCGAGGGGTCGGAGCCGCGAAGTAGAATCCCTGCAGGAGACCGCGATGCTCGACGACCCGTTCAGACGCCATGCCCAACCTGCCCAAGCCACGTCTGAGGCGCTCCGGGCGCGGCGTCGAGCCGCATCGGCCCGCGCCCAGCGCTGAGCCGCGCGTCGAGGTCGTCGAGCACGGCGGCCTGCGCTGGATCAACATCGAGCGCCCCGGCCCCGGCGAGCAGGCGTGGCTCGAGGAGCACTTCGAGTTCCATCCCCTCGCCTATGAGGACGTCCGCTCGCGCAACCAGCGGCCGAAGATCGACGAGTACGAGGACTACCTGTTCATCGTGCTCCACTTCCCGGTCTTCGACAAGGCGGTGGGGCGCCTGAACAGCGGGGAGCTCGACATCTTCATCGGGCCGGACTTCCTCATCACCCTGCCCAACACGCCGCTGCCGCCCGTGGAGTACCTGTTCGAGCGCTGCCGCGGCTCCGCCGACGTCCGCGAGCAGCTCTTCGGCAGCGGCACGGGCTTCCTGCTCTACAAGATCGTCGACGACTCGTTCGACTACTGCTTCCCGATGCTGCGCAAGATGGGCAACAAGCTCGACCGCGTGGAGGAGGAGATCTTCGAGGGCCGTGCCGAGGAGGTCGTGCGCGACATCTCCAACGTCAAGCAGGAGATCATCAACTTCCGCAAGATCATCCGCCCGCAGCGGCCGGTCCTGCGCGACCTCGAGCGCACCAAGCAGCGCTACCTGGCCGAGGGCCTCGAGCTCTACTTCGAGGACATCGAGGACGCGTCGGAGCGGATCTGGGACATGCTCGAGAACTACAAGGAGGTCGTGGAGGCGCTCGAGGCCACCAACGAGTCGGTGATCTCCCACCGCGTGAACGACATCCTGCGCGTGCTCACCTCGATCAGCGTCATCGTGCTGCCGCTCACCCTCATCGCCAGCGTGTTCGGCATGAACGTGCACGTGCCCGGCCAGGGCGACGTCGCGGCGTTCTGGGTCGTGATGGGCGTGATGGCGGCCCTGCTCGGCGGCATGCTCTACGTGTTCCGCCGGCGAGGTTGGCTCTGAGTCGTCTCGTATATGTCACGGGCAAATGGCCCGTGCTGTCGGAGACGTTCGTGAGCGGAGAGCTGCGCGAGCTGCGCCGCCTCGGGGAGGATCCGGCGCTCGTGGCGATCGTGCGCGGGGCGGATGCGCCACCGCCCGGCTGCCCCGACGCCCGCTACGCCACGGAGCTGCGGGCCGGCGAGCAGCTGCTCGCGCTGGCGGCCCTGCTTGTGCGCCGGCCGCTGCGCACCCTGCACGCGCTGGCACGCCCCGGGTTCGGCGGCTCGGCGCGCGACGTGGCGGCGCTGGCCCCCCTTGCGCGGGAGCTGGCCGGGGCCCGCCACGTGCACGCCCACTTCGCCGACCGCCCGGCGGCGCTCGCCGCGCGCCTGGCCGCACTCACCGGCTCGTCGTTCAGCTTCACCGCGCACGCGTGGGACGTCTTCACGGGCTGGGACCGCGTGGACGAGAAGCTCGAGGCCGCGGCGTTCGGCGTCACGGTCTGCGAGTACAACCGCCGCTACATCGCCGGGCGCGCTCCGGAGCAGGCGGACAAGCTGGAGGTGGTTGTCTGCGGCGTCGATCCCGGCGAGTTCCGCCGCTCGCGGCCGTATGACCCGGACGGGCCGCTGGTCGCGGTGGGCCGCCTCGTGGAGCAGAAGGGCTTCGCCGACCTGGTGCAGGCCGCGGCCATCGGCCGGGGGCGGATCCCCCAGGTGGTGATCGCCGGCGAGGGCCCGGAACGCGCGCGCCTCGAGGCGCTCATCGCCGAGTCCGGCGCGGACGTGCGGCTGGCCGGCGCCCTCCCCCACGCGCAGATCAGGGCGCTGTACGAGTCCGCCTCGGCGGCGGTGCTGCCGTGCGTGGTGGCCGTCGACGGCAGCCGCGACTCCATGCCGGTCTCGCTCAAGGAGGCGATGGCGCTCGAGCTGCCGGTGGTGGGAACGAACGAGGTGGGAATCCCCGAGATGGTCGGGCCAGACCGCGGCCTGCTCGTGCCGCCCGGGGACCCGGAGGCGCTCGCGGCCGCGCTCATCGACCTCCACGGACGGCCCGCGCAGGAGCGCGCCGCGATGGGGAAGACGGGTCGGGCGTTCGTGGCCGAGCGCTGCAACCTGCGCACGGAGACCGCGCGGCTGCGGGCATTGTTTCCTCTCTAGAGTCCCCGGCCGTGATCGACCCCGGCATCTTCAAGGCCTACGACGTTCGCGGCCTCTACGGCGAGCAGATCGACGAGGACCTCGCCCAGCTTATAGGCCGCGGCTTCGCGCGCGTGCTGGCGGACGAGTACGGCGTCCCGGCGTCGGAGCTCGAGGTGGCGGTGGGCCGCGACATGCGGCTGACGGCGCCCGCCATGGCCGACCGCTACGTCGAGGGGATCCGCGACGAGGGCGCCGACGTGGTCGACATCGGCATGGTGGGCACCGAGCAGCTCTACTTCGCCGTCGGGTCGCGCGAGCTCGACGGCGGCCTCATGTGCACCGCCTCACACAATCCCGCGGCCTACACGGGCGCGAAGCTCGTGAAGCGCGGCGCCGTCGCGCTGTCGGGCGATGCCGGCATCGGGGAGCTGCGCGAGATCGTCATGGCGGGCCTCCCGCCGGAGCCGTCGGCCACGCGCGGGATGCACCACGCGGACGACGTCGCCACCGATTTCGAAGCCGCCTGCATGCGCTTCATCGATCCCTCCGCGGTGCGCGAGATGAAGGTCGTGCTCGACGGCGGCAACGGCATGGCCGGGCCGATGGCCGGGCCGCTGCTCGACACATTGGCGATCGAGCAGGTCCAGACCTACTGGGAGCCCGACGGCAGCTTCCCCGACCACGAGCCCAACCCGCTGCTGCCGGAGAACCGCCACTTCATCGTGCAGAAGGTGCTTTCGGAGGGAGCCGAGCTCGGGATCGCCTGGGACGGCGACGCCGACCGCTGCTTCTTCATCGACGACCAGGGACAGTTCGTGGACGGCGACTTCCTCACGGCGCTGCTGGCCGAGTCGATACTCGGGAAGGAACCCGGCGCCGCCATCCTCCACGACGTGCGCGCCTCACGGGCGGTCCGCGACGTGGTGGAGCGCGCCGGCGGCAGCGCCCACGTGAACCGCGTGGGCCACGCGTTCTTCAAGACGCGGATGCGCGCCGAGGGCGCGGCGTTCGGCGGCGAGGTGTCGGGCCACTACTACTTCCGTGACTTCTACTGCGCGGACTCCGGCACGATCCCGGCGCTGCTCATCCTCGAGCTGCTCTCGCTCAAGGGCCGGCGGCTCAGCCAGCTGCTCGCGCCGTTGCGCGAGCGCTACTTCATCTCGGGCGAGATCAACTCCGAGGTGGCCGACGCCGGCGCGAAGATGCGCGAGCTCGCCGAGCGTCACGGCGACGGCGACGGGGAGGTGACCACGCTCGACGGCATCTCGGTGGACTACGAGGACTGGCACTTCAACGTGCGCCCGTCCAACACCGAGCCGCTTCTGCGCCTGAACCTGGAGTCGCTCGTGTCGCCCGACCACATGGCGGAGAAGCGCGACGAGGTGCTTGGGCTGATCCGGTCGTGACGGCCGCCGACCCGTTCGCCCCCGCGTCCGCGGCGGGCATCCAGCGGCTGGCCATCCCCACGCCGTTCGCGGTCGGCAGGGTCAACTGCTACCTCATCGAGGACGAGCCGCTGACGCTCGTGGACGCCGGCCCGAACTCCGGCCGCTCCCTGGACGAGCTCGGCACGCAGCTGCGGGCGCTCGGTCACGAGATCGAGGACATCCAGCTCGTGGTGATCACCCACCAGCACATCGACCACATCGGCCTCGTGGACATCGTGGCGAGCCGATCGGGCGCCGAGGTGGCGGCCATCGACGTGCTCGTGCCGTTCGTCGAGCAGTACAACGAGCGGGCCGCCGACGACGACGAGTACGCCGGAGCCACGATGCTGCGCCACGGGATTCCCGGCGACGTCGTGGCGGCGCTGCAGTCGGTGTCCAACGCGTTCCGCGCCTGGGGCGCGCGCGCCGACGTCACGCGCGTGCTGCACGAGGGCGACGAGATCGAGCTGCGCGACCGCACGCTGCGCGTGCACCACCGCCCCGGGCACAGCCCCACCGACACCGTCTTCTGTGACGCCGAGCGCCGCATCCTGATCGCGGCCGACCACCTGATCGCGCACATCTCCTCGAACCCGTTGATCGCCCGGCCCGCCGATGCCTCGCTGGACCCCGACGACCGCCCTCAGTCGCTCGTGACCTACCTCGAGTCGCTGGCGCGGACGCGCGAGATGGAGCTCGACCTCGTCCTCCCCGGCCACGGTGACCCGATCGGCGAGCACCGCCCGCTCATCGACGAGCGCTTCAAGCTCCACGCCCGCCGCGCCGAGAAGCTGCACGGCCTGATCGCCGAGCGCCCGCGCACCGCTTACGAGCTGGCGCAGGCGCTGTGGGGCAACATCGCCGTCACGCAGGCCTACCTCACGCTGTCGGAGGTGCTCGGCCACACCGACATCCTCCTGAACGAGGGCCGCGTGCGAGAGGTCACCGAGGACGGCGTGGCGCGCTTCGAGGCCGCGTGAGCCCGCGGGCCTATGCCGGGGCGGGGCCGTCGGCCGGCGGAGGCAGGCGATCGATCAGCCGGAGGAGCGCCTCACGCTGCGCGCGGGACTCCGCCCGGAGGTCCCGCATCTCGCCGACGACCTCACGCATGAACCGCTCCTGCCGCGTGACGAGATCGCGGGTGAAGACGCGGAAGTCCGCCACCGCCCGCGAGTGCTCGGTGAAGACCCGGGCGTTCTCGGCGAAGACCCGCGAGTTCTCGGCGAAGACCCGGGCGTTGTCGGCGATCACCGCCGAGTTCTCGGCGATGACCCTCGAGTTCTCCGCCAGCGTCGCGTCGAGGCGCGTGAGGATGTCGTCACCGGCCACCAGCGGGATTGTGGCACGCCGATCGTGCCGTCAGTGCGATGTACGTAACAAGCGCGCCACGAGGGAGTAGCAGAGTCAGTGAACGCCACCGAGACCGTGCTCGAGCGCGCCGAGGACCTCGCCGAGCGGGTCCTTCCGGCGCGCACACCGAAGAAGCGGATGCTCGTGATCGTGAACCCGTACGCGACCACGGTTTCCGACCGCCTGAAGAACCTCGTGGTCTACGCCCTCCAGGGCCGCTTCGAGGTCGAGGCGCTGGACACGCAGGCGCGCGACCACGCCACCGAGCTCTGCCGCGAAGCCGCCAAGGAGGGCTATGACGTGGTGGTGGCCTTCGGCGGCGACGGCACGGTGAACGAGGCGGCCAACGGGCTCGTGCGATCCGAAACCCCGCTCACCTGCCTGCCGGGCGGCTCCACCAACGTCCTCTGCCGCACGCTGGGCATCCCCAACGACGTCGTGGACGCCACGGAGCACCTGTTGCGCATGGCTGACGACTTCCGCCCCCGGCGCGTGGACACGGGCCTTGTGAACGGGAGGCACTTCACCTTCTCGTCCGGCGTGGGCCTGGACGCCAGCGTGGTCGAGCGAGTGGACCGCCACCCTCACCTCAAGACGCGCTTCACCAAGAACTACTTCACCTACGCCGCGGTCACGACGTTCACGCGCAAGTACCTCGTCAAGCCTCCGCGCGTCCGGCTGGAGACCGACTCCGGCTCAGTCGAGGGCGTCACGGTGATCGTGCAGAACTCCGACCCCTTCACCTACTACGGCCGGCGGCCGCTGCGGATCTGCGAGGGCGCCGGCCTCGAGACCGGCACGATCTCCCTGGCGGTGCTCAAGCGCGCCACCGTGCTGGAGATGCCCACGATCCTCCCGCGCGTGTTCTCCTCCAGCGCCGAGACGGTGCAGCGCCACCGCCAGATCGAGGGCTTCACCGGCATCGAGCACGCCCGCGTGACCAGCCTCGCCGGCAGCTTCCCGGTGCAGGTGGACGGCGACTACATCGGCGAGTTCGAGGAGGTCACCTACGGGGTGGCCCCGCGCTCGCTGGCCGTGGTCAGCTGACTCAGACGCCCGGAGTGACGCGGTACGCGTCGAACACGCTCTCGATGTTGCGCAGCCGCTGCACGCAGTTCTTGAGCGAGGCGGTGTCCCCCACCTCCACCACGAAGCGGTTCTTGACCATCGGGTGCAGTACCGTGCAGCGGGCCTCGAGGATGTTGATGCCGGTCTCGGCGAAGGTGCGCGACAGGTCCTCGAGCAGGCCGGTGCGATCCCACCCGTCCACCTGCAGCTCGACACGGAACGCCGCGGCCGTGTCGCCCTCCCATGCCACGCTCGTGAAGCGCTCGGGGTTCTTCATCAGGGCGCGCGCGTTGGGGCAGTCCTCGCGGTGGATCGTGATTCCCTTGCCGAGCGAGATGTAGCCGACGATCTCGTCGCCCGGGACCGGCCGGCAGCACTTGGCCAGGCGCAACATGACGTCGTCGATGCCCTCGACCTTGATGCCGTAGGCCGAGGACGCCTTGGTCTTGCGCGCACCGACCTCCTTGCGCTGCAGGAGGTCGTCCGCGCCCGTGGGCTCGACGGCGGACTCGCCCTGCTTGAGCCGCTGGAGGACCTTGTTGACCACGACCTTGGCCGAGACCTTGGCCTGGCCGAGGGCGACGTAGAACTCCTCGCCCTTCTTGAAGCCCATCTCGCGGATGACGTCCGCGAGCAGCGGCGAGCCGACGATCTTCTGGGCCGGCAGCCCCTGGCGCTTGAGGTTCTCCTGGAGGATGTCGCGGCCGGTGCGCTCGGAGTCCTCGCGCCGCTCGCGCTTGAACCAGGCGCGGATCTTGGACTGGGCGCGCGGAGTCTTCACCAGCCCGAGCCAGTCGCGCGAGGGACCGCGCTCCTTCTTGGATGTCAGGACCTCCACGATGTCCCCCGACTGCAGCTCGTAGTGGAGCGGCACGATCTTGCCGTTGACCTTCGCGCCCACGCAGCGGTGGCCCACGTCCGTGTGCACCGAGTACGCGAAGTCCAGCGGGGTGGCGCCCGCCGAGAGCGACTTGACCTCGCCCTTGGGCGTGAAGACGAAGACCTCGTCCTCGAACAGGTCGGCCTTGAGGTTCTCCGCGAACTCCTGCGGATCGGTGAGGTCCTTCTGCCAGTCGACCAGGTGGCTCAGCCACTCCACCTTCTCCTCCACGCCCTTGGGCGCCGCGGCGCCGCCGCCCTTGCCGTAGGCCTGGCCCTTGTAGGTCCAGTGCGCCGCCACGCCGTACTCGGCGGTGGCGTGCATCTCGCCCGTGCGGATCTGGATCTCGAGCGGGCGCCCCTCGGGCCCGATCACCGTGGTGTGGAGAGCCTGGTACATGTTGAACTTGGGCATGGCCACGAAGTCCTTGAAGCGCCCCGGCAGCGGCTTCCAGAGCGAGTGGATGATGCCGATGGCGCCGTAGCAGTCCTTGACCGAGTCCACGAGCACGCGCATGGCGGTGAGGTCGTAGATCTCGTTGAACTCGCGCCCCTTCTTGGTCATCTTCACGTAGATGGAGTAGAAGTGCTTGGCGCGGCCTGAGATCTCCGCGCCGATGCCCACGGCCTCCAGCTCCTGCTGCAGGTAGCGGCCGGCACGCGTGACGTAGTCCTCGCGATCGGTGCGCTGCTGGTTGACGAGCTGCTTGATCTCCGTGTACTTGCGCGGGTGCAGCGTGGCGAAGGCCAGGTCCTCCAGCTCCCACTTGATCGCGTGGATGCCCAGGCGGTGCGCGAGGGGCGCGAAGATCTCGAGCGTCTCCTTCGCCTTCTCGTTCTGCTTCTGCTTGGGCATCGCCTCGATCGTGCGCATGTTGTGGAGGCGGTCCGCGAGCTTGATGAGGATGACCCGGATGTCCGAGGCCATCGCGACCATCATCTTGCGGTAGTTCTCGGCCTGGCGGTCGTCGCGGCTCTGGAAGGTGATGCCGGTGAGCTTGGTGACACCGTCCACGAGGTTGGCGATCTCGTCGCCGAAGGCGTCGCGCACCTCGCCGAGCGACGCGCTGGTGTCCTCCACGGTGTCGTGCAGCAGCGACGCGCAGAGCGTGGCCGTGTCCAGGCGCATGCCCGCGCAGATCTTGCCGACGCCGACGGGATGTGTGATGAAGTCCTCGCCCGAGCGGCGGCGCTGGTCCGCGTGGTGGTCGCAGGCGAACACGAAGGCGCGCTCGAGCAGCCCGCGGTCGATCTGCTCGACGGCCTCGGACGCGTGCTCCTCCACGACCGCGAGCAGGTCCCCGAGCAGCTCTCGCTCGGAGTCGGTGAGCCCGACGGTGGGGCCTGCGGGGCCGTGCGCGTGGGCCTCGTCCACCGGCCGGTGGCGGAAGTCCGGCTCCGGCCCGCCCACGGCCGCGGCCGCCTTGGCCCGCGCGGCCGCCTTCGATCCGTTGCCGTTGCCGGGCACGCGCCGCTTGGACGACGACCCCTCGGCTTTCGGGACCTTTGGCATGGGTTTCAGTCTAGTCCTGGACACATCGGCGCCGGCCGCCTCGTACTAGACGCATGATCGACGTTCGCGGCGCTCGCCTGAAGGCCCGGGCCCGGCTGCCGATCAAGAAATCGAGCCATGGGGCTTGGACTCGCGCCGGATGCGCGTGATGCCCCTCCGGCGCGGGGCCCGCGGGACGCACGAATGCGAAACCGGGCCCTCTTCCTTGCCCTCATGCGGGCGTCAGGCCGCGCGCCGGGCCGCCGCGGGCGAGGCCGTGACGCAGCAGCGCTCCAGCCAGGCGCGCGCGTCCGCGAGGCGCGCCGCGTAGGCGCGGTACGCGGGCGAGCGGTCCAGCTCGGTGCGCCCGGCGCCCGGCAGCACGTGACAGCGGACGGCGTGGGTGTCGAGCTCGACGAGGCCGAGCTCGCAGAACACCCGCAGCAGGCGGCCGCAGAGCGCCGGGCTGCGCGGATAGCGTCCGTTGCCGCGCAGCAGTGCTGCCAGCGCTTCGCCGGCACCGCCCCCTGCGTCGCGCAGGGCACGGTAGGCCTCCGCGAGCGCGGGGCGGAGGTCGAGCTCGGCCGCGGTCACGCTCAGCGCGAAGGCGGCCTCGGGCTCCCCCCACGCGAGGTGGGCGTAACGGCCGCCGGGCGCCGCCGCGAGCAGGTCCTGCCCGCTGGGATGGGGCGGCGGGTCGAGCGCGACTAGGTGATCGAACTCCGCGGCGAGTCCCGGCTCGGCGGCGAGGGCGTGCCAGTCCGCCACGGCAAGGCCGCACGCCGCGTCCGGCCGCAACGCCGCGCCCATCCCGCCGAGCACCGCTTCGAGGCCCTCCTGCCTGCGGGCGACGTCGGCTGAGATCACGAGGACCGCCTCGCCGGTGGAGACCAGATCGCCGGCCACGCCCGCGATTCCGTGGCCGCGGCGGTCCACCAGGTCACGCTGCTGCACTTCTCCCCGCCACACGGCAACCAGTGCAGCAGGGTGTGTGCCGGCGGGGTCCGCATCGAGCTCCGCGAGGGCGGCCGGCCAGAAGGACGGCTCTTTCCCGACCACGCGGCAGGCGCCGCCCGCGGTGGCGCGCAGCGCTCCGAGCACGAGGCGCGGCTCGACGGCGCCGTTCCACTCGTTGCGCTCGAGCCGGACGCAGACGTCGTGCGGGGCGTCACCCAGAGCGCGCAGCGGGCCGGGCGGCGTGCGGAACGCCACGGCGCGAGCCCGCGCGCCGCCGCTCGAGAGCGCGAAGCGCGCGTGCGCCCCCTCCCGCCCCATCGGGCGGACATCCCCCACGCGGGCGCCGGGCACGAGCAGGCGCGGCTGGGGGTTGCCCGCCCCGAAGGGCGCGAGCCGCTCCAGCTCCTCGGCCAGGTCGAGCCCGAGCGCGCCGGCGGGGGTCACCGCATCCACGCGCTGCACCGGCACGAGATCGCCCGGGGCGAGCCGCGCGGCGGCGTGCGCCGCGAAGTCCATCCGGAAGGCGTGCACGCGCTCCGCGTCGATCTCGAGGCCGGCCGCCACCCGGTGCCCGCCGAAGCGACGCAGGTGACCCGAGCAGGACGCCAGGCCCGCGTGCAGGTCGAATGCGGGGATGCTGCGGCCCGAGCCGCGTCCGCCGCCGTCTTCGTCGAGCGCGATGAGGACGCACGGGCGATGGTGGCGTTCCACCAGCCGTGAGGCGACGATGCCGACGACACCCGGGTGCCACCCCTCCCCGGCCAGGACGTACGCGGCCTGGGCGTCCTGCTCGGCGCGAGCCGCCTCGGCGGCGAAGGTGATCCGCGTCTCCACGTCCTGGCGCCGGCGGTTGAGCAGGTCGAGCTCGTCGGCGATCTCCGCGGCCCGCCGCTCGTCGGGCGTGAGGACGAGCTCGAGCGCGGCGTCGGCCCGCTGCAGGCGCCCGGCCGCGTTGATCCTCGGCCCCAGCCGGAAGCCGAGCGAGCCCGCGTCGAGCGTCCCCGGCTCGACCCCGGCCACGCGCATGAGGGCCCGCAGGCCGGGCTTGGGGGTGCGGCCAAGCGCCACCAGCCCCTCGCGCACGAGGCGCCGGTTCTCTCCCACCAGCGGGACCACGTCGCACACCGTGGCGAGGGCCACGAGGTCGAGGTCCTCCTCCGCAACCCGCGGGTCCTCCCCCGCCGCCGCGTAGAGCGCCTGCGCCAGCTTGTGCACCACGCCCGCCGCGCACAGCTCGGGGCACGGGTAGCCGCCCAGCGCCGGGTGCACCACCGGGCACGCCGGCAGCTCAGCGCCCGGGCGGTGGTGATCGGTGACCACCACCTCCACGCCGAGCTCCCCCGCCCGTGCCACCTCTGCCACCGAGCCGATGCCGCAGTCCACCGTGACGATCAGGCCGGTGCCCGCCGCCGCCAGCCGCTCCACGGTGGCCACCGACAGGCCGTAGCCGTCCTCCCCGCGGCTGGGCAGGTGGAAGCTCGGTTCCGCGCCCAGGCGCCGCAGCGCCCGCACGAGCACGGCGGTGGAGCAGACCCCGTCCACGTCGTAGTCGCCGTGGACGGCTATCGCCGAACCGCGGCGCACGTGATCGAGGATCCGCTCGCACGCGGCGTCCATGCCGTCGATCAGGCGCGGGTCGTGGCGGTCCGCCGCAGCGAGGAAGGCGCGCGCGGACGCCGGGTCTGTGTGCCCGCGCCGGGCAAGCACGGCGGCCACGACGGGCGAGAGCCCCAGCTCGGCCTCCAGCCGCGCGGCTGCGGAGTACGGATAGGGAGAGCAGTCCCAGCGGACACGGTCGAGGGCCATGGCCGCCCATTGTGGGCCCGGGGGGCGACGGAACCGCCGCGCGCGCCCGTGCGCTCTACGTGGCCGGCTGCTCGCCGCGGTGCACGCCGTAGGCGTACGAGGCCGCGAGTCCCACGAGCGAGCCCGGGATGGCCACCAGCGCCTGGATCAGGTCCGTGTCGTTCTGGCCGGGCACCGTGAGGCCCGAGATCAGGAAGCCGATCGCCACGGAGCCGGCGATCGCAGCGAGGAACGCCCCGACGATCCCGCCCCAGAAGCGGTCGGGCACGAAGATCGCGAAGTGCCAGACGGCGATCCCCATCATCACCCAGACGAGCATGCTCATCGGCGGCCGTGCTTCCTGCGGCGCTGGTTGCGGGCGCGCTTCTGCTTGGAGCCGCCCGACGTGCTCGTGACCGCCGAGGGGCGGCCTGCGCCGTCGCCAGCGCCGTCGCCATCGCCGTCGCCGTCGCCCCGCTCGGCGGGAGCCCGCGGCTCGGGCTCCGGCTGCGGCTCGGGCTCGGACTCCGCTTCCGCGGGCGGCGCCTCCTCGGCCGTGGCCGCCGGAGCGCCCGCTCCCGCGCTGCGCTCGGCCCGGGTGGTCCGGCGGGCGCGCTGAGCGCCGGCGGGCTGGCGCTGACGGCCGGCCCGCTCCTCGTCGCCGTCGCCCAGGGCGGTCTCCGGGAAGGCCGGCACCACGCCGCCGTGGTCCTCCTTCACGATCTGACGGCGGCGCCGCCACAGCGGCTCGCGCTCCTTCCAGTGGGTGAGCACCGGCGCGGCGATGAAGATCGACGAGTACGCGCCGGACGCCGTGCCCACCAGCAGCGCGAACGCGAAGTCCTGCAGCGTCTCGCCGCCGAAGAACATCAGCGCGGCGACCGGCATGAGCGTGGAGAAGCTCGTGGCGAGCGAGCGCGTGAGCACCTCGGACATCGACCGGTTCACGATCTGCGAGAAGGTCGCGCGCGGCATGCGCGGCACGTTCTCGCGTATTCGGTCGAACACGATGATCGTGTCGTAGAGCGAGTAGCCCAGGATGGTCAGGAAGGCCGCCACCGTGGAGGTGGTGAGCTCGCGGTCCGCGATGGCATAGACGCCCGCGGTGATGAGGATGTCGTGCGCGATCGCGATGAGCACCGGCACGGCGAACTTGAACTCGAAGCGCAGGCCGATGTAGATCGAGATCAGGATCAGCGACGCGATGATCGCGACGACCGCCGTGCGCGCGATCTGCTCCCCGAACGTCGGTCCGATGACCTCGGTGGAGTACTCGGCGCGGTCCACGCCGAACTCCGCGTCCAGCGCCTCGCGGACCTCGGTGACCTCCTCCGGCGTGAGCGTCTCGGTGGCGATCTGGATGCCGTCCTGGACCTCCTCGCCCTCGATCGCCTGGATCTTGGCGTCCTGAAGCGCGGCCGGCAGAGCATCGCGCACCTCGTCCACGCTCGCGGGCTGCTCGAGCGGGGTCTTGATCCTCGTGCCCGACTCGAAGTCGATGCCGAAGTTGATGCCGAGCCCCGCGATGGCCAGGGCGCCCGCGACGAGGATGAGGCCCGAGCCGGAGAAGAACCACTTCGACGTGCCGTAGAAGTCGAAGCGCCAGCGGCGGTGCCTCTCCCCCGCCCCGAGCGCGAAGCGCGAGCCCAGGACGCGGCTGCGGCTGAGCAGGCCGAGGATCGCGGACGTCGCGACCACGGCCGTGAGGAGCGACACGATGACGCCGACGCCGAGGGTGAACGCGAAGCCCTTGACCCCCGCGGTGGCGAGCATGAACAGGATGAAGGCGACGCCGATCGTGACGACGTTCGCGTCGATGATCGTCGCGAGCGCCTTGCGGTAGCCGGTGGCGATCGACGCGGGGATCGATCTCCCCGTGCGCGCCTCCTCCTTGATGCGCTCGAAGATCACGATGTTCGCGTCCGCCGCGACGCCCAGCGTCAGGACCATGCCCGCGATGCCGGGCAGCGTGAGCGTGATCGGGATGAGCTTCACCAGGGCGAACAGGAACGCCCCGTAGATGACGAGCGTGAAGCTGGCGACCACGCCGAGCACGCGATAGAAGGTGAGCAGGAACAGCAGGACGAGCACGAACCCGGCGGCCGCCGCCACGAGGCCCTCGTCCAGGGCCTGCTGGCCGAGGGTGGCCGACACCTGCGTCTGGGAGATCAGGCGCAGCTCGATCGGGAGCGAGCCGATGCGCAGCTGCTCCGCGAGGTCCTGGGTCTCCTGGAGCGACCCGATGTTGGTGATCTGCGCGCCCGTGCGGCCGTCGATGCCCTCGGGGTCGCTGACGAAGTTGATCGTGGCGAGCGAGACGATGCGGTTGTCCAGCGTGATCGCGAAGCGCTGGAACGCCTGCTCGCGGTCGGAGCCCGGCGGGACGAGGATCTGGGAGCCGCGCTCGGCCAGGCGCTGGGTGACGGCGGCGAAGGCCGCCCGGCCCTCGTCGGTGAACTCCATCGTGACCACGGGGAGGTTGGTCTGCGGATCGCTGTTCTGCTCGGGGTTCTCGATGTCCGAGCCGTCCAGCGCCGAGTCGTCCTCGATCACGAAGTAGCTGCGCGGCGCGCTGGCCGGCGCACCCGTTCCCTGCTCGGCCTCGACGATGACGATGCCCTGCGGGACCCTGACGACCGTGCTCCCGGGCGGCGGTCCCGCGCTGCCCAGCGCTTCGAGCTCGGCGGCGCATTCCGTGCCCTCCGCGTACTCGCGCGGCTCGCCCCGCTGCCCCTCGGCCGGAGCGGCCTCGAGGAAGTCCGTGAGCAGCTCCTCGCAGCTCGGCCCCGGAACGTACTGGCGCTGGCGCGCCTCGAGCGGGGTGGACTGCTCGGTGCCGAAGATGGGCTGGCGGTTGGGCCCGAAGAGGTAGTACCTCTCGGTGCCCGTGTCGTTGAAGCGGTCGTAGAACTCGAGTACCGCCTGGCGGTCGCCGGGGTCCACGCCCGCCTCGCGGAGCCGCCCTTCGTCCACCCCGCCCGGCGGGATGTCGGTCTCGTCCGCCACCGGCTCCGCGTCGGCTGCGCGCTGCGCGGCCTCGTACAGCGCCGTCGATCCGGCGATCGGGACGTTCGTGGCCTGGATCGCCTGCGGATCGGCGGCGATGATCGGGTCCTCGCCGACGACCTCGCTGTCCTCGTTGACGATGTTCGCTTCCCAGTCGTAGAACTGGAGCTGCGCGGTGGTGCCCACCTGCTCGATGGCGCGCTCCGCGTTGTCGACGTTGGGGAGCCCGACGGAGATCTGGTCCGCGCCCGCCCGCTGGATCTCGGGCTCGGAGACGCCGAGCGAGTCCGTGCGCTTGCGGATCGTCTGGATCGCGTCGTCGATCGCCTCCGGCGTCACCTCCGGGACCTTCGGAGTCGGGCGCCCCTCGTAGACGAGCTCTACGCCGCCTTCGAGGTCGAGCCCGAGCTTGGTCGCCTGCGACAGCGGGCTGCCCGGGATGATCACGAGCAGCGCGGCCGCGAAGGCGACGAGCACGAGCAGTACGACGGCGAGGTTGCGGCGGCGGTCGGTCACGGGCGGATGGCTACCTGGGGGTGAGGACGAGCAGCAGCCCGCCGTCCTCGTCGTAGGCGGGGAACATGTCCGCCTTGGCGGGCTCGGGCCGGTCGCCCTCGGCGTGCACGACGACCGTCTTGTCGAGCACCCGCACGCCCCACTCGAGGACGGTGCCGATGTGGTCGTCGCCGTTCTCGAACCTCAGGCCGAGCACGTCGCGCACCGGGCGTCCGATCACATCCTCGGTGCCGAGTCCCGTGAGCTCGCGCGAGCCCCGCCCCGCGCCGATGACGCGGGCCTCGGAGTCGCACACGAAGAAGGCGGCGTTGGGCGCCGGGTAATAGTCGTCGAGCAGCTCGAACAGGAAGCCGAACCCGCATTTCTGGCAGCCCCTCGGCTGGTTGCGAAATCCCTGCGTGCGCTCCTGGGAGATGCTGCGCGCCCCGCAGTTCGGGCAGATGAAGTTCGGCATCGGGTCGGAGGATAGGCGCTCGGGTCTCAAGATCGCGTTAAGGGGAACCATCGGCAATCTTCCGCGAATGTTCACCGCGCGACCCCATAATCCCCCTGCGTGCTGCTCCTCCTCGCATTCGCCCTCGTGGCGGGAATCGGCACGGCTTTCTCGCCGTGCGTGCTGCCCGTTCTCCCCCTCGCGCTGTCCGCCGGAGCCACCGGTGGGCACCGCCGTCCCCTGGGCGTCGCCACCGGGCTTGCGCTGTCGCACACCTTCGCGCTGGTGCTGCTGGTGTACCTGCTGGCGGCGCTGGGGCTGCCGGACGACCTCTTCCGCACGCTGGCCGTGGCCGTGCTCCTGGGCTTCGGCCTGTCGCTGGTCGTGCCCGCCGCCTCGGCGCGCGTCGAGGCCTTCCTGAGCCGCTTCGCCCGGCAGCCGTCGGCGCCGTCGGGCGAGGGCTTCTGGTCGGGCTTCGCGCTCGGCACGGGGCTGGGCTTCGTGTACGCGCCGTGCGCGGGCCCGATCCTCGCCGGGGTGATCACGGTGTCCGCGGCGCAGGACTTCACGGCCGGACGGCTGGCGGTGGCGCTCTCCTACGGGATCGGCTCCGCGATCGGCGTCTACGCGCTGATGCTCGGCGGCCGGCGGCTGGCCCGGCGGCTGTCGCGCCGCAGCGGCCGGCTCCAGCAGGCGCTTGGCGCGGTGATGGTGGTGATGGCGGTGCTGCTGTTCGCCGACGTGGACACCCGCTTCCAGACCGCCATCGCCAGCGACCTCCCCAGCTTCCTCGTCAACCCCACGGAGCGGATCGAGGATGCGGTGGGCGACGAGGCCGCGGCGGTGCGCGGCGGGCGCGTGGCCGAGTCGGGCGGGATCGACGAGGCCGCCGCCGGCGAGCGGCTGCCGGTGTTCGGCGCCGCGCCGGAGCTCGTGCCAGGCGGGCGCTGGCTCAACTCCGAGCCGTTGTCGCTGCGCGAGCTGCGGGGCAAGGTGGTGCTCGTCGACTTCTGGACCTACACCTGCATCAACTGCATCCGCACGTTCCCCCACCTCAAGGCGTGGGATACCGAGTACCGCGACGACGGCCTGGTGATCGTGGGGGTCCACACCCCCGAGTTCGCGTTCGAGAAGGACGCGGGCAACGTGCGCGACGCGATCGAGCAGAGCGGCCTGCGCTACCCGGTGATGCAGGACAACGACTTCGCCACCTGGAACGCCTACGGCAACCGCTTCTGGCCCGCCAAGTACCTCATCGACGCCGACGGCCAGCTCCGCTTCGTCCATTTCGGGGAGGGCGAGTACGAGGAGACCGAGAAGGCCATCCGCTCGCTGCTGGCCGAGGCGGGCAGCCGGCGTCTGGGCGGCATGACCGAGGCGGATGGCGAGACCATCGCTCCGGGCGTCACCACGCCCGAGACCTACCTCGGCTCCGCCCGGGCGGAGGGCTTCGAGACGCCGGTGTTCGACGGCACGCGCGTGTACCCCCCTCTCGGGCGAGCCCTCCCCGACGATGCGTTCGCGCTGCGCGGCGAATGGACCATCGACCGTGAGTCCGCGAGCGCGGGCCGCAATGCCGCGGTCGTGGCGAACTTCGCCGCCCGCAGGGTCTTCCTCGTGCTCGACGGCGGCGGGAGCACGCGCGACGTGCGCGTGTACCTGGACGGGCGGCCCCTGCCCGACCGCCTCGCGGGCGAGGACGTGCGCGGCGGCCTGGCGCGCGTGCGCGAGCAGCGC
Organism: Thermoleophilaceae bacterium; assembly: GCA_040901445.1. GTDB lineage: Bacteria > Actinomycetota > Thermoleophilia > Solirubrobacterales > Thermoleophilaceae > JBBDYQ01. Next base: position 22,146 of record JBBDYQ010000003.1, read on the forward strand.
CTCTACCGCCTGGTGGACCTGCCCGCGGTGGGCCGCCACGAGCTGCGGCTGGAGCTCGAGCCGGGCGTGTCCGGCTACGCGTTCACGTTCGGCTGAGACCCGCTGTGGTCACTTTTGGTCGCACGACGACCACGAAGTGACGCGGCGGCATGAGCCCGGGCGTCAGAAGAGCCGCGCGCCGTCGGACGGCGCCTCGAGCCCCAGGTGCCCGTACGCCGCCGGCGTGGCCACGCGCCCGCGCGGGGTTCGCAGCAGGAAGCCCTGCTGGAGCAGGTAGGGCTCGTAGACGTCCTCGATCGTGTCCTCCTCCTCGCTGACCGCGACGGACAGGGTGGAGAGGCCGACGGGGCCGCCCGCGAACTTCTGGCAGAGGGCGCGCAGGATGTCGCGGTCGAGGCGGTCCAGGCCCGCGCCGTCCACCTCGAGGAGATCGAGCGCCTCCGAGGCCACGTCCTCGTCGATACGTCCGGCGCCGCGCACCTCCGCGTAGTCGCGCACCCGCTTGAGCAGGCGGTTGGCCACGCGCGGGGTGCCGCGCGAGCGCGCCGCCAGCGCCACGGCGCCGGCCTCGTCGATCTCCACCTCGAGGATGCCGGCGGAGCGGAGCACGATGCGCGCGAGCTCGCGCGGGTCGTAGAGGTCGAGGCGGTGGCTGACCCCGAAGCGGTCGCGCAGCGGCGTGGTGAGCAGGCCGGCCCGCGTGGTGGCGCCGATCAGCGTGAACTGCGGCAGGTCGAGCGTGACCACGCGGGCCCCGGCCCCCTGGCCCACCGTGATCGGCAGCCTGCGGTCCTCCATGGCCGGATAGAACGTCTCCTCGAGCGCGCGCGGGAGGCGGTGGATCTCGTCGATGAAGAACACCGAGCGCGGCTCGAGTGCGGTGAGGTAGGAGGCCACGTCGCCCTTGCGCTCCAGCGCCGGTCCCGCGGTCTGGATGAAGGGCACGTCGAGCTCCGCGGCCACGATCTGGGCGAGCGAGGTCTTGCCGAGGCCCGGCGGCCCGGCGAGCAGCACGTGGTCGAGCGCCTCACCGCGGTTGCGGGCCGCCTCGATGAACACGCCGAGCTGCTCCTTGACCGGGCCCTGGCCGACGAAGTCCTCGAGCCGCCGCGGCCGCAGCGAGCGGTCGAGGTCCGTGTCCTCGACGGCGGGCGCGGCGTCCTGCAGCCGCTCCACGCCGGGGGTTCGGATGGGACCGCCGCTCATCCGCGCGCGCCCTTCAGGGCGTGTGCGATCAGGTCCTCCGGAGTGTCGCCCTCCGCCTGCTCGAGCAGCTTGTCGATCTCCTGCGGGTTGAAGCCGAGCCCCGCCAGGCCCTGGCGCGCCAGGGCGCGCGGGTCGTCGGCCCGGGTGATCACGATCTCGTCCGCCACCGCGCCACCCACCTTCTCGCGCAGCTCGACGATGATCCGCTCGGCCGTGCGCTTGCCGATACCGGGCACGGCCTGGAAGCGCGGGGCGTCCCCGGCCGCGATGGCCGACAGCAGCTCGCGCGTGGAGCCGCCCGAGAGCACGGCCAGCGCCACCTTCGGGCCGACGCCCTGGACGCCGTTGAGCAGGAGGAAGAGCTCGCGCTCCTCCTCGCTGGCGAAGCCGAACAGGTACATGCCGTCGTCGCGCAGGACGAGGTGGCTGTGGAGCAGGCAGTCCTTGCCCGCGGCCGGGACCGCGCGCAGCGTCTCCGCCGAGACGGCGAGGCGGTAGCCCACCCCCGCGCACTCGACGACCACGTGGTCGGCCCGGCGCACCGTGACCCGGCCGTTGACCGACGCGATCACGCCAGGGCCTCCCGCAGCCCCTGTCCGTTGGCGTGGCAGATGGCCACCGCCAGGGCATCGGCCGCGTGGTCGGGCTCGGGCGGCTCGGGAAGCGCGAGCAGGGCGCCCACCATGCGTTGCACCTGGTCCTTGGCAGCCGCGCCGCTGCCGCACACCGCCTGCTTGACGGCCTGGGGCGTGTAGGAGAAGCAGGGGACGCCCGCCAGGCCGGCGGTGAGCAGCACGGCGCCGCGTGCCTGGCCGACCGCGAAGGCACTGCGGGCATTGGTGCCGAAGAAGAGGTCCTCGACGGCCACCGCGTCGGGGGCGTGCTCCTCGATGAGCCCGCCCAGCCGCTCGTGGATGCGCGCGAGCCGCAGCTCGAGCCGCTGGCCGGCACCGGTGCCGATGACGCCGCCGTCGAGCGCGGCCATGCGGGCGCCCTGCGCGTACACCACGCCGAAGCCCGTGTTCGCGGTGCCTGGATCGATGCCGAGGACGACCACCATCCCGGTGATTCTGCGCCGCGGGTCGGATGCCTCCCGCGGCTACTGCGGCGCCAGCGAGGGGCCCGGCCCGGCGAAGCCCAGGAACCAGACCGTGAACCCCACCACGGCGATCCCGGCGGTCACGACCAGCACCCGCTCGAGCACGGACGTCTCGCTGGGCGGGAGCCCGCGGGCCTCGCGCAGCTCCTCATGGCGGCGGCTCAGGTACGAGAGCACCATCGCCAGGAGCACGACCGAGACGACCACGCCGGCGAACATCACGAGCAGAGCCGTGCCCACATCGCCGGTCTCCCCCTGGACCTGGGAGCCGATCCACAGCCACCCCGCGGGCACACCGGCCCACAGCACCAGGCTGCCGACGACCATGATGAAGAGGACGATCACGCCGCTCGCCCCGGTTCGAAGCGCATCTCTCATCGGGTTCGAACGGTACATTCGGGAGCGTGGCGACGCGTGAGCACGGGAACTGGAACCGCCTCGAGGTGGACGAGCGCCGGCGCCAGCTGATCGCCGTGGGCGGCAGCCTGTTCTCCGACCGCTCGTTCGACGACATCTCGATCGACGAGATCGCGGCCGCCGCCGGCATATCGAAGGGCCTGCTCTACCACTACTTCCCGAGCAAGCGCCACTTCTACGTGGAGACCATCCGCACGGCCTCCGGCGAGCTCCTGAGCGCCACCGCGGGCGCGGAGGCCGAGAGCGACGATCCCGTGAGCGCAGGGCTCGACGCGTGGCTGGACTACGTCGAGCAGCACGAGCGCGGCTACATCATGCTCATGCAGGGCGGCATCGGGTCCGACGAGGAGGTGCGCACCATCGCCGAGCAGACCCGTGAGCGCTACATGCAGCGGATCATGGGCCCGATCGCGAGCCCCTCGCCCGTGCTGCGCCTGGCCGTGCGCGGCTGGATCGGCTTCGTGGAGGGCGCCACGCTCGACTGGCTGCGCGACCGGCGCCTGGGCCGCGACCGCCTGCGGACGCTGCTCGTCGGCTCGCTGCGAGCGGCGCTGGAGCAGGCGCGCGAGCTCGATCCGGAGCTGGCCGAGGAGCTGTCCAAGCTGCCCGCGGCCCGGGCGGGGCGTTAGCCCGCGACGCGCTCGAGCACTTCCGCGTCCACGTCGAAGTTCGCGTGGACGGCGTCCACGTCGTCGTGGTCCTCCAGAGCCTCGAGCAGGTTCATGAGCGTGGCCACGCGCGCCTCCTCGACCTCGACGCGGGTGCTGGGGCGCTGCGCGATCTCCGCGGACTCCAGCTCCATGCCCGCGTCCACGAGCGCCTGCCGCACGGCACTGAACTCGCCCAGGCCGGTGACCACCTCGTACACGCCCTCGTCCTCGATGACGTCCTCGGCCCCGGCGTCGATGGCCGCGATCAGGTCGTCCTCGGTGTAGCGCGAGGCATCCACCACGATCGAGCCCTTCTTCTCGAAGATCCACGCCACCGAGCCGGGCTCGCCGAGGTTGCCGTTGTGCTTGGTGAAGATGTGTCGCACCTCGGAGCCGGTGCGGTTGCGGTTGTCGGTGAGCGTCTCCACCAGCACGGCGACGCCGGCCGGCCCGTAGCCCTCGTACACGACCGCCTCGATGGCCGCGGCGTCGGCATCGGCGCCCGTACCCTTGGCGATGGCGCGCTCGATGTTGTCCTTGGGCATGCTCGCGTCCTTGGCCCTCTGGACCGCGAGCGCGAGCGCCGGGTTGCCCTCGGGGTCCCCCCCGCCCTCACGCGCCGCCACGGTGATGGCCCGCACGAGCTTGGTGAACTGGGCGCCGCGCCGCGCGTCGACCACCTTCTTCTTGTGCTTGATCGATGCCCACTTGGAATGCCCGGCCATGGCGGGGCATTCTAGGACCACCTGAGGGCGTCGTCCTCACACCACGAACTGGCCGTCGCGCTGGAGCTCGGTGCCGTCCACGCTGATCGAGCCGCCCTCGCGCAGGTCGCAGACCATGTCCCAGTGGATGGCGGAGTCGTTGGTGCCGCCGGTGTCGGGGTAGCTCATCCCCACCGCGAGGTGGACGGTGCCGCCGATCTTCTCGTCGAGCAGGATCTCCTTGGTTCCGGTGGCGATCCCGTAGTTCGTGCCGATGCCCAGCTCGCCGAGGCGGCGGGCGCCGTCGTCGGTGTCGAGCATCTCCAGCAGGAACGCCTCGCCGCGCTCGGCGGAAGCGTCCACGACCTTGCCGTCCTTGAAGCGGAAGCGCACCCCCGAGACCTCGCGCCCGCCGTAGGTGGCCGGGAACGAGAACGCCACCTCGCCCTCGGCGGAGTCCTCCACGGGGCCGGTGAAGAACTCGCCGTCGGGCATGTTGCGCTCGCCGTAGCAGGGGATGAACGTGCGGCCGGCGACGTTCAGGCGCAGATCGGTGCCGGGGCCGGTGATGTGGACCTCCTCCCTGCCCTGGATCCAGTCCGCGAGGCGGCGTACCTCGTCCGACTGGCGGGTCCAGGCGCTCACCGGGTCGGGGTCGTCGGCGAGGCAGGCCGCGTAGTAGAAGTCCTCGTAGCGGGCGAGCGACATCCCGGCCTCGGCCGCGTACGCGTGTGTGGGGAACAGCGTGAGCGCCCAGCGGTACGAGCCCTCGGCCGAGCGCTTCATCGTGGTGTCCATCAGGGGCTTGCGGGCCTTCTGGGCCTGCGCCTGGCGCTTGGGGTCGGCCTGCGAGAGCGCGCGCGGGTTGGCGTCGGCCATGATCGCGATGCGCACATCGGACTCCTCGGCGGCCCACGTCGCCGTGGGTGGGATCCATTCCAGCTGGGCGTCGGAGGCCAGCTCGTAGAACGAGGCCAGGGCGCCCTCGGTGGAGACCTGGAGCACGGGCAGCCCGCCGGCGCGCAGCACCTCCTCGTACACGGCCTGCAGAAGCGGCTCGGCGGTGGTGGTGGACTGGATCACGCAGACGTCGCCCTCGCGCACCTGGGTGGAGTGGTGGACGAGGATCCGGGCAAGCGCCTCGGCGCGCTGGTCTCTCACGATGCAACCTCCTCCACGGTCTCCGGGGAACGGGACCGCTCGCGCGCGAGTTGCACGAGCCAGTCGTGCACGCGGGCGTCCTCGGTGAGCTCCGGGTGGAAGGCCACGGCGAGCAGGCTGCCCTGGCGGACCGCGACCGGGTGCCCGTCGAGCTCGGCGAGCACGTCCACCCCGTCGCCGTGCTCCTCGACCCACGGCGCGCGGATGAACACGGCGCGCAGCGGGCCGCCGTCGATGCCTGCCAGCTCGACGTCGGCCTCGAAGCTGCGCACCTGGCGGCCGAAGGCGTTGCGACGGGCGCTGACGTCGAGCAGGCCGAGATGGTCGCGGTCGAGCACGATCAGGCCGGCGCAGGTGCCGAGCACGGGCGTGCCGGACGCGGCGAGATCGCGCAGCGGCTCCACGAGCCCCTCCCGCTCCATGCCCAGGGTCATCGCCGTGGACTCGCCGCCGGGGATGATCAGCGCGTCCAGCCCGTCCAGCCCCGCCGGCGTCCGGACGGCGCGCGCAACGGCGCCCAGGGAGGCCAGCATGGTGGCATGGGCCTCGAAGTCGCCCTGGATGGCGAGCACCCCGACGAGCACCGGCTACCAGCCGCGGTTCTGGATGAGCCCTGCCTCGCCCAGCTCGGAGATCTCGATGCCCCTCATGGCCGCGCCGAGGTCCCGGGAGGCCTGGGCGATGCGGGCGGGGTCGTCGAAGTGGGTGGTGGCCTCGACCACGGCGGCGGCGGTGCGCTCCGGATCCTCGGACTTGAAGATGCCGGAGCCCACGAAGACGCCCTCGGCGCCGAGCTGCATCATCAACGCGGCGTCGGCCGGGGTGGCCACGCCCCCGGCCGAGAAGTTGACGACGGGCAGGCGCCCGTGCTCGGCCGTGAGGCGCACGAGGTCGAGCGGCGCCTGAAGGTTCTTTGCCGCGGTGGGGAGCTCGACCTCGTCCATGGCCGCCAGGCGGCGGATCTCGCCCTGGATCTGGCGCATGTGGCGGACGGCCTCCACCACGTTGCCGGTGCCGGCCTCGCCCTTCGTGCGGACCATGGCGGCGCCCTCCGCGATGCGCCGCAGCGCCTCGCCGAGGTTGGTGGCGCCGCACACGAACGGCACGGTGAACCCCCACTTGTCGATGTGGTTGGCCTCGTCGGCCGGTGTGAGGACCTCGGACTCGTCGATGTAGTCCACCTCGAGCGCCTGCAGCACCTGCGCCTCGACCAGGTGGCCGATGCGGGCCTTGGCCATCACCGGGATCGTGACGGCGGCCTGGATCTCCTCGACCTTGGTGGGGTCGGCCATACGGGCGACGCCGCCGGCGGCGCGGATGTCGGCCGGGACGCGCTCGAGCGCCATGACGGCGCAGGCTCCGGCGGACTCGGCCATGCGCGCCTGCTCGGCGGTGACCACGTCCATGATCACCCCACCCTTGAGCATCTCGGCGAGGCCTGCCTTCACTCGGAACGTCGCGGTGTCCTTCATCGCAGCGGAGGATACCGGCGCATCCGCAGGATCCGGATGCCGGTCAATCGGCAGCTGACCTACTTCAGCTTGAACGCTTTGATGCGGTCCGCGTAGGCGGACTCGTCAAGCGCGTACACGCCGTAGGCCAGCGACTGGATCAGCGAGAGCAGGGCGGCGTGAGAGCGCACGTACGCCGGGCTCGAGGAGGAGTAGTAGAGCCGCAGCTGGGCGAGCTTGGCCACCTCGGACAGGCTCGCGTCGGCGATCGCGATCGTCTGCGCACGGCGATGGCGGGCCAGCTTCATGGAGCGCACCACCAGCGGATGCGGCCGGCCGGCGGAGAAGCCGATCAGGAGCGTGCGCTCGTCGATGCGGCCGAGGCGCGCCAGCCCCTCCTGGCTCGGGCTGGCCACCACCTCGCAGCGGAAGTCCAGCAGCATCAGCAGATGACGTAGGTAGCTGGCGAAGAACGCCATCTGGTCGGTGCCGCAGAGGACGATCCGCTCCGCGTGCGAGATCGTGTCGATGGCGGCGTTCACCTCGTCGCGATCGATTTTGCGCGCGGTCTCCTCGACGTTCACGTGGTCGGCCGCGAGGGCAGCCTCGAACTCGGTCTGGTCGATCGGGAACAGCGGCTGCGCCGTGAGCTCGGGAAGCGTGCCGTTGGACCCGTCGCGCAGCCGCCGGTACTCGTCGCGGGCGGACGCCTGGAGCTCGGGAAAGCCCTCGAAGCCGAGCGCCTGCGCGAAGCGGACGACCGTGGAGCTGGAGGTGCTCGCGCGGCGGGCGAGCTCCTCGGCCGTGTGGAACGCCGCCTCCTCGAGATGGTCGACGATGTACTGCCCTACGTCCTTCTGGGACCGCGAGAGGTCCTCGAAGCGTTCGCGGATCTCGGCCGACAGCGTGAGGGCGGCGGTGCCGTTGCGAGTCACGGGCAACAGATTCGCGCGGAGCCGCACAGTTCCTTCCGCCCGCTGGACGGATGCCCCATTCGTGTGGCGAGAACCGGCTGCTCGCGGTATACCGGACGGGATGGCCCGCCTCGCCCTGCTCGCGCTTGCGCTGCTCGCGCTCCCCGGCCCTGCCCTCGCCGCCACGAGCGACGGCTTCAGCTCCCGTTGCGGGGTGGAGCTCGCGCGCGGGGTCACGGGGGTGCCCGGCGGACCGGTGTGCGGGACCGACGAGGGCGACGACCTGACCTTCGGCGGCGAGGACGCGCCACTCTCCTTCTTCGGCGAGAACGGACACGACACCGTCGAGGGCACGCGCTACGGCGACACCCTGGACGGAGGCGGCGGCAACGACGAGCTGCACGGCGGGCGGGGCGATGACCGCATCGACGGCGGCGACGACTCCGACGTGCTCTTCGGCGGCCTGGGCGACGACGTGATCATCGAGCGCCGCTTCGGCGTGCGCGAGCGCTTCTTCGGCGGGCCCGGCGACGACGTGATCGCCGGCGGGCGCGGCAACGACGAGCTGCACGGCGGCAGCGGCGACGACGTCCTGCTCGGCGGGACCTCCAACGACCGCCTCTACGGCGGCCCCGGTGACGACGTCCTCTACGGCGGGCCGGGACGCGACGTCTTCGACTGCGGGCCCGGCAACGACACCGTCTACCGGATGCGCGGCAGCCGACCTGACCGCGATGCCTTCATCCCGAGGTCGGCCGGCTGCGAGAGGATCATCACGGGCGACCCCACCTCGCGCTTCGCGCTCAATGACATCCGCGGGCGCAACCGCAACGACACGCTGGTGGGCACGCCCGGGCGCGACCTGCTCCAGGGCAAGGGCGGAGACGACCGCATGTTCGGCGGCGCGGGCGACGACGAGCTCGAGGGCGACGGCGCCACGCTCCAGGGCCACGATCTGCTCATGGGCGGATCGGGCAACGACCGACTGGCGGGACGCTCGGGCAACGACCGCCTCTACGGCGACGCCCGCTCGGCCACGGCGGGTCCGCCCGGCGCCGACGAGCTGGTGGGCGGGTCCGGCGCCGACCTGCTGGTGGGCGGGCCGGGCAACGATCTGATCCTCGCCCGCTACGACGGCGACCGCGTTCTCGCCGGGGCCGGCAGCGACGTGGTCAACCTGCTCGGCGGCGATACCACGGACGGCGGGCGGCGGGTGACCGTGGACTGCGGGCCGGGGCGCGACGTCGTGGTCATGAACCCCGCGCGGCGCGGGAGCTTCCGCAACTGCGAGTCGTTCGCCGAGCAGTTCTCCACGGCGGACTTCGGCTTCGCGTTCCGGCCCTCACCGGAGGTGTACCCGGAGGGACTCCCGGTGGCCACGGTCGCCCGCGCCCGCCCGTCAGCTCGCAAGCGCGGCTCCCAGCAGCCGCCCGTGCCCGCGCCCGCGGAGCCGGACGGCGGCGCCTCCAGCCCGTCGATCAGCGGCGACGGCAACCGCGTCGCGTTCTCCGCGGACGCGGGCAACCTCGCCCACGGCGACGTGAACGGGGAGCGCACGGACCCGTTCGTCCGCGACCTGACTTCGGCCACGACGCTGTTCGCCGACGTCACGCGGCGTGACCGCCCGAGCGCCCGCGGCGGCCGCTTCGGCCGTACGCCGGCTCGGTCGCTGAGCGTGGACGGGCGCTACGCGGTGTTCTCGAGCAACGGCACGGACCTGGACGGCCGCATCCGCCACCACGCGATCTTCCGGCGCGACCTCGCGCGCGGGGTCACGCAGCGCGTGTGCCGCGCCGGCAACGACGACTCTGAGAACCCGGCCATCAGCGCGGCCGGCCACCACGTGGTGTTCGAGTCGCGCGCGACCACCATTGCCGGGCGCGACGCCAACCGCCAGACCGACATCTACTGGTGCGACATGTTCACGGGCGAGACCCGGCGCGTGTCGCTGCCCGAGCGCGACACCCCGAACGACGTGGGCAGCTCGCTGGACCCCTCCCTGAGCGCGGACGGTCGCTTCGTGGCCTTCACCAGCGACGCCGGCGGGCTCGTGCCGGGCGACGGGGGCCGCGCGGGCGTGTACTGGCGCGACATGCAGAGCGGCGAGACCCGGCTCGTGGACGTGCCCGCGGGCGCCGCCGGCTCCGACGGCAACGGCCAGAATCCGCGCATCTCGCCGGACGGGCGCTACGTGGTGTTCGACTCCGACGCCACCGACCTGCCCGGCGGGGAGCTGAACGGGACCACCGTGGACGTCTTCCGCAAGGACGTCGTCGAGGGCACGGTCACCCTCGTCTCGAGAGCGGCCGGCGGCGGCGGCGCGAACGGTGACTCCACGGCGGACTCCGTCAGCGGGGACGGGCAGGTGACGGGCTTCAGCTCCTCGGCGTCCAACCTGGTGGCGGGCGACGGCAACGGGCGAGGCGACGCCTTCGTCCGTGCGCTGGGCCCGGGCGTCACCGCACGAGTGTCCCTGCGCGCCGACGGCGGTGAGCCGCAGGGCTCCAGCTCGGGCGTCGCGCTCTCCTTCGACGGGCGCTTCGCCGCGTTCGCCTCGCGGGCGTCGGACGTCGTGCCCGGCACGGCGGCCTCGCCGCGCACGCGCGTGTACCGCAAGGACCTGCTCACGGGGGCGGTGGAGCCCGTGACCGTGGGCATCGACCTGCCGCCGCACTCGCTGGTCGCGGAGCCGTTCGGGGACGTGCCGCGGCGGCGGGCGCGGCTCGTGGCCGGCACGGTGCGCGACGACGGAGGTGTGGCCGCGGTCGAGGTGGCGATGTCCCGCCGAGCCGGCAGCGCGTGCGTCTGGCTCGGGCGCGCGGGTGGCCTGCGCCGCGGCCCCTGCAACCGCCCGCAATGGCTGCGGGCCCGTCTCACCAGCGGGCTGCGCTACACGCTGCGGATCGGGCGGCTGCTGCCGCGCGGGGTCTGGACCGTGCGCTCGCGCGCGTATGACGCCACGGGCAATGTGGAGGCTCCGAACGCAGGCGAGAACATCGTCTCCGTGCGGCTGCGCTGAAGCCCCCGCGGCTACCCTGCGGCCGGTGTGCGGATTCGCCGGCTGCGTGCTGCCCCCCGGGCAGTCCCCCGACCGCGCCGTGCTCGAGCGCATGGCGCGCGCCATCGAACACCGGGGGCCCGATGCTCACGGAGTGGCGATCGCGGGCTCGGCCGGCCTTTGCCACGCGCGCCTGTCGATAGTGGACCCCAGCCCGTCCGGCGCCCAGCCGATGACCGATGGCTCCGGGCGCTGGCTGCTCTCCTACAACGGCGAGGTCTTCAACCACCTCGACCTGCGCGCGTCACTCGCGGGCGTGCCGTGGCGTGGCCACAGCGACACGGAGACGCTGGTGGAGGCTCTCGCCGCCTGGGGCGAGGACGCCGTGCCCCGCTGCAACGGCCTGTTCGCCTACGCCGCGCTGGACACCGAGCGCCGCCGGCTGCTGCTCGTGCGCGACCGCTTCGGGGTGAAGCCGCTCTACTTCGCCCGCCACGACGGCGGCCTGTGGTTCGCGAGCGAGATCCGCGCGCTGCTCGCGGCCGGGGTGCCGCGGCGGGCGCGCCGGGAGACGCTGGCCCACCACGTGGTGCACGGCTGGGCCAACGGCCGCCTCACCCCGGTCGAGGGCATCGACCGGGTGCTGCCCGGGACGCTCCTGGCCGTGGACCTCGACAGCCTCGACGCCGAGGAGCGCCGCTGGTACGACCCGGCGGACGCCGTGGACTCCGAGCGCGCGGCGGGCCTGTCGCGGCTGCCGCGCGAGGAGCTGGCCCGCCAGGTCGAGGACGAGCTGCGCGCGTCGGTGCGCCGGCGGCTGATGGCCGACGTGCCGGTTGGCACGATGTGCTCGGGCGGCATCGACTCCAGCGTGGTCACGGCGCTCGCGCGCGAGGAGCATCCCGAGGTGATCGCCTTCAACGCGTCGGTGGCCGACCAGCCCCACGCCGACGAGGGGCCGTGGGCGGAGCTGGTCGCGGGCGCGCTCGGGGTGGAGCTGCGCACCGTGGGAATGACCGCCGAGGGCTGGCGCGCGGGCCTGGTGGAGGCGGTGCTCCACCACGAGTACCCGCTCATGCACGAGAGCTCGGTGCCGATGGCGCAGATCGCCGGCCTGGCGCGCGAGGGCGGGGTCAAGGTGCTGCTGTCGGGCGAGGGGGCCGACGAGCTGTTCGGCGGCTACGGCTTCCTCCACCGCGCCGACTACCTCGGCTACCTGCGCGCCAACCGCCGGCTGGGCACGGTCACGCGGCTCGCCGCCGGCAAGCTGCGCCGCGACGGGCCGCTCGGCATCGCCCGCTCGGCGGCCGGCGCGGCGCGGCGGCGCGCCAGGGCGCGGCGGGGCATCCGCGACTCCACCGACCCGATGGGCAAGCCGCTGGGCTTCCCGGGCCCGGGGGCGTCCGAGCACGCGGCCCGCTACGAGATCGGGCTGCGCGAGCGGGCGGCCGCCGCCTACGCGTACTCCGATCCGTCGCGGCGGGGTCTCGAGGCCGGGCTGCTCGGCGATCTCGGCACCTACCTCCCCCACCTCCTCAACCGCCAGGACAAGAACACGATGCAGTGCTCGATCGAGACACGCGTGCCGTTCCTCGACCCCGCCGTGGTGTCGCTCGCGCTCAACCTGCCGCTCGAGGCGCGGGTGGAGCCGCGCCGCAAGGGCGTGCTCCGGGACGTCGCCCGGCGCCTCCTCCCTCCCGAGGTCGCCGACCGCCGCAAGGTGGGCTTCGGATTCGACGTTGCTGCGTACGTGCGGCCCGCCGCGCGGCCGGAGTTCCTGCGCGACGGCCTGCTGCGCGAGGAGCTGGGGGTGCCCACCGGGGCGTGGCGGGAGGCGGTGGGGATGGTGGCCGGCCACGACGTGCTGAGGCTGTGGACGGCGGAGATCTGGTGCCGCCTGTTCCTCGCCGCCGACGGTGTGGCGGGGGTGGAGAGGGCGCTGTGGCGTTAGGGTGCCGCCGATGACACGACTTCTGATCGCACTGCTCGCCGCCGCCCTGCTCGTCGCCGGATGCGGAGACGACGACGAGAGCGCCGACAACGGCGACTCGGCCACCACGGCTCAGACCGAGGCGCAGACCGCCCCCACCGACACCGGTGAGGACACCACTCCGGACGACGACGAGCCGGAGGGTGAGGACGGCGACGCTGAGGGCGATGGCGACGACGCGGCCCCGGGCGGGACCCCGGAGCAGCTCGAGCAGGCCGTGGAGGCGTGCAAGGAGAACGTGTCGCAGGCCCCCCAACTCTCCGATGACGCCAAGGACGACCTCGTGGACCTCTGCGAGCAGGCCGCCTCCGGCGATCCGGAGGACCTGCGCGAGGTGAGCCGCGAGGTCTGCAAGCGGATCATCGAGGACACCCTCCCCGAGGGCGAGCAGCGCGATCAGGCGCTGCGGCTCTGCGACCAGACGGGCGAGCAGTAGGCGCTACGGGCAGTTTTGCCGTTCACTGTGTCGTTCCGACCCGACATATTCGGGTGAGAACGACACAGCCGCCAAGATCCGGGGCGAAACTCAACGGCGGCGCTCCTTCTGCTGCCAGAGGGCGATCTCCCCACCCGCGGGCGCGGCCACCACGCTGCGCCAGCCGGCCACGCCCTCGCGCGGCTCAAGGAGCACCGAGGCGCCCAGGCGGCGCGCCCGCGCCGTGACGTCCGCGATGTCTTCGACCTCCACATACGGCAGCCACAGCGGCCGCGTCGTCTCGCACTCCACCACCCCGCCGCCGCCGAGCGCCTCGCCGAGCTCGAGCGCCCAGTACCCGCCGCAGCCGGCCTCGATGCGCTGCGGGCGCCAGCCGCAGAGCTGCGCGTAGAACGAGCACGCGCCCGGCAGGTCGCCGGTGTGCAGCTCCAGGTGAACGACGGGATGCGAGATGCCTGTGGTCACGTCCTGCTCTCTATGACCCGCACCGGTCCCGAAACTAATCGCCGCAGCCCTCTACATTGTCGAGGCATGAGCGCCTCCGCCACACCCATGACCGCACAGGAGAACGAGCTGCTCGCGGCGGCCCGCGAAGGCGACGAGGACGCCTTCCGCCGCCTGGTCGAGCCGCGGCACGCCGAGCTCCACGCTCACTGCTACCGGATGCTCGGCTCCGTCCACGATGCCGAGGACGCGCTCCAGGAGGCGCTGCTGCGGGCGTGGCGGGGCCTGAAACGGTTCCAGGCCAGGAGCTCGCTGCGGTCGTGGCTCTACACGATCGCCACCAACACGTGCCTCGACGCGATCGCGCGGCGGCCCAAGCGCGTGCTCCCGCTCGACTACGGCCCGGCCGCCGATCCCCACAACGACGGGCTCGGCCTGCCACCCGCCGAGTCGCTGTGGATGGACGCCTATCCCGACGAGGCACTCGGCCTCGAGGACGGATTCGCCGCGCCGGAGGCCCGCTACGAGCTGCGCGAGAGCGTCGAGCTGGCGTTCGTGGCGGCGCTGCAGCACCTGCCGGCAAACCAGCGCGCCGCGCTGATCCTGCGCGAGGTGCTCGGCTTCTCGGCCCGGGAGACGGCGGAGTCGCTCGAGACCACGGTCGCCTCGGTCAACAGCGCCCTGCAGCGGGCGCGCGCGACCGTGGACGATCGCCTTCCCGAACGGAGCCAGCAGGCCACGCTGCGAGCACTGGGCGACGACGGCCTCCGCGAGGTCGTGAACGGCTACATGGATGCCATGCAGCGGGGCGACGTCGATGCGGTCGTGGACATGCTCGCCGAGGACGCCGCGTGGTCGATGCCGCCGCTCCCCGCTTGGTTCTCCGGCCGCGACGCGCTGATCGGCTTCATGAACATGGGGCCGCTCTCGGGCGACTGGCGCTGGCACCACCGTCCCGCTCGCGCGAACGGCCAGGCGGCCGTCGGGAGCTATGCCTGGTATGCGGAGGATGGGTGCTACCGCCCTTTCGCGCTCGACGTGCTCACGGTGGACGCAGGCGGGCGGATCGAGGCGATCACCTCGTTCATCACGCGCGACACGCTGAGCCGCGAGCGCCACTTCTACGAGCGCTGGCCCGAGCAGCGCTTCGACGAGACCGCGGTGACGGCCGCCTTCGCGCGCTTCGGGCTGCCGGACCGGCTCGACTGACCGATTAGTCCTGGCCCGGCAGGGGGTCTCCAAGGACGACGGCCCCATACCCGACGAGAGGAGCCCGTCATGTTCGAGAACACCCAGGCCTACAGCGGCTTTGCCGCCGACGACCTGAAGAAGGCGCGGGAGTTCTACGGCGAGACGCTCGGCCTGAAGACGTCCGTGCTCGACGAGGAGAGCGGCCTGCTGGCGCTGAACCTCGCCGGCGACAGGGACACGCTGATCTACCACAAGCCGGACTTCACGCCGGCCACCTACACGATCCTGAACTTCCCCGTGGACGACATCGACGCGGCCGTGGACGAGCTGGCGACGCGCGGCGTGAGCTGCGAGCGCTACGACGGCTTCGAGCAGGACGAGAAGGGCATCTTCCGCGGGCTGGAGGCGGGCACGGGGCCGGACGTCGCCTGGTTCGAGGACCCGGCCGGCAACATCCTGTCCGTGCTCCAGGAGCAGTAGGTG
This sequence comes from Thermoleophilaceae bacterium, assembly GCA_040901445.1. Classification (GTDB taxonomy): domain Bacteria; phylum Actinomycetota; class Thermoleophilia; order Solirubrobacterales; family Thermoleophilaceae; genus JBBDYQ01. Next base: position 37,290 of record JBBDYQ010000003.1, read on the forward strand.
CTCGAGCTGGACACGCCGCAGGTCCGGCGCGCGCCCACCTGCATCCCGCCGGCGAGCCGAGAGCGGCGCTGGTGCTCGGCCACGGCGCCGGTGGGGGGATCGCCGCGAAGGACCTCGTGTCCGCGACGGAAGCCGCCCTGGCGGAGGGCGTCAGCGTCGCGCTCGTCGAGCAGCCCTACCGCGTCGCGGGCCGGCGCTCTCCCGCTCCGGCGCGCCAGCTCGACGCCGCCTGGACGGCGGTGGTCGCCCGCCTGCTCGCCGGCGAGCTGCGCGGCCTGCCGCTGGTCGTGGGCGGGCGGTCGGCGGGCGCGCGGGTGGCCTGCCGCACCGCGGAGGCAACCGGCGCCGCCGCCGTGCTCTGCCTCGCATACCCCCTGCAGCCGCCGCACCGGCGTGCGGGCGCCGCGACGCCGAGCCGGCTGCCCGAGCTCGATGCCGTGAGGGTGCCGACGCTGGTCGTGCAGGGTGAGAGCGACCGGTTCGGCATCCCGCCCGCGGGCCCGCGTCGCGTCGTGGCGCACGTGGCCGGCGACCACAGCTTAAGGACGGACCTCGAAGCGGTGGCGGCCGCCGTGCGAGGCTGGCTTGGCGATAGCGTGCTCAGCCCTGCAGCAACTGCCCCCCGGGGGTAAGCTCGTGCGTCTCGCCCACCCTTTGACCCTCGGGATGGACTCAGATGTCGCTTGAACACGTGGACGTGCTCATCGTCGGGGCCGGACTGTCGGGCATCGGCGCCGGCCGCCACCTGCAGGCCAACTGCCCCGGCAAGTCCTATGCGATCCTCGAGGCCAGGGGCAGCAGCGGCGGGACCTGGGACCTGTTCAGGTATCCCGGCATCCGCTCGGACTCCGACATGTACACGCTGGGCTACGCGTTCAAGCCGTGGACCGACGCCAAGGCCATCGCGGACGGGCCGGCCATTCTCGACTACGTCCGCGAGACGGCGCGGGAGAACGGGATCGACCAGCAGATCCGCTTCCACCACCGCGTCGTGCGCGCCGAGTGGTCGAGCGCGGACGCGCGCTGGACGGTGGAGGCCGAGCGGACCGACAGCGGCGAGACCGTGCGCATGACCTGCGGCTTCCTGCTCACGTGCAGCGGCTACTACCGCTACGACGAGGGCTACACGCCGGACTTCCAGGGCACCGAACGCTTCGCCGGCCGGATCGTGCATCCGCAGCACTGGCCCGAGGACCTCGACTACGCGGGCAAGCGCGTGGTGGTCATCGGCAGCGGCGCGACGGCCGTGACTCTCGTCCCCGCGATGGCGGAGGCCGCCGCGCACGTGACGATGCTGCAACGCTCGCCCAGCTACATCGTCTCGCTGCCGGCGGAGGACCCGATCGCCGGCTTCTTCCGGCGGGTGCTGCCCACCAGGGCCAGCTATGCGGTCACGCGCTGGAAGAACGTCCTGCTCACCATGCTCACGTTCCAGCTCAGCCGCAGCCGGCCGCGGTTCGTGAAGGCGCTGGTGCGCAAGGCCGTGGAGCGGCAGCTTCCGCGCGGGTACGACATCGACACGCACTTCAACCCCCGCTACAACCCGTGGGACCAGCGGATGTGCCTCGTGCCCGACGGCGATCTCTTCAGCGCGATCTCCGCCGGCCGCGCGTCGGTGGCCACCGACCAGATCGACACCTTCACCGAGCAGGGGCTGAGGCTCGCCTCGGGGGCCGAGCTCGAGGCCGACGTCGTCGTCACCGCCACCGGCCTCAACCTGCTCGTGCTCGGCGGGATGAAGCTCGCGGTGGACGGCAGGGACGTCGAGCTCCCCGAGACCATGGGCTATAAGGGCATGATGCTCAGCGGCGTGCCCAACCTGGCGATCGTGATCGGCTACACGAACGCCTCCTGGACGCTGAAGTGCGACCTGACCTGCGAGTACGTCTGCCGGCTGCTCAACCACATGGACGAGCACGGATACCGCCAGTGCACGCCCAAGCGGGACCCATCGATGCCCGCGGAGCCGTTCATCGACTTCTCCTCCGGCTACGTGCTGCGGTCCATCGACAAGTTCCCGAAGCAGGGAGCGAAGCCGCCGTGGCGGCTGCACCAGAACTACGCGCGCGACATCCTGGCGCTCAAGTTCGGCGCGGTGGAGGACGGCGCGCTGGAGTTCTCCAAGGGCGGGGCGGCGGTGGACGAGGTGGAGCAGGTCGCCGCGTAGCCTCCGGGGCGCCGGGCGCTTTCCGTCCCCGCGCCATGCGAACATCTGTTCGTGTCAGGGGACGCCACGATCCTGCATGCCGACCTCGACGCGTTCTATGCGTCGGTGGAGCAGCGGGACGACCCTGGCCTGCGCGGCCGCCCCGTGATCGTCGGGGCGGGCGTGGTGCTCGCGGCCAGCTACGAGGCCAAGGCCCGCGGCATCCGCACGGCGATGGGCGGGCGCACGGCGCGGCGGCTGTGTCCCGAGGCGGCCGTCGTCTCACCGCGAATGCGGGCCTACAGCGAGGCGAGCAGGGCTGTGTTCGAGGTGTTCGCCCACACCTCGCCGGTGGTCGAGGGCCTGTCGATCGACGAGGCGTTCCTCGACGTGCGCGGGATGGCGCGGATCTCGGGCTCGCCGGCGCAGATCGCGGCGCGGCTCCGGCGCGACGTGCTCGAGCGCGTGGGCCTGCCCATCACGATCGGGGTGGCCAGGACGAAGTTCCTCGCCAAGGTGGCCAGCGGGGTGGCCAAGCCCGACGGCCTGCTCGTGGTGCCGCCCGATGGCGAGCTGGCTTTCCTTCACCCGCTGGAGGTCGAACGCCTGTGGGGCGTGGGCCCGGTCACGGCGCGAAAGCTCCGCGAGCTGGGACTCACCACCGTGGGGCAGGTCGCCAAGCTCACCGAGGAGGCGCTCGTCGCGATCCTCGGGCGGGCGTCCGGCCGGCACCTCCACGCACTCGCCCACAACCGCGATCCTCGCCGCGTGCGGCCTCGCCGCCGCCGGCGGTCGATGGGCGCACAGCGCGCACTGGGCCGCCGGTCGCGGCCCCCCGACGAGCTCGACGCGCTGGTGGTCGCCCTCGTCGACAGGCTCGCGCGCCGGCTGCGCGCAGCCCGGCGGGTCTGCCGCACGGTCGTGCTGCGGCTGCGCTTCGCCGACTTCTCGCGGGCCACCCGATCGCAGACGCTTGCCCAGGCCACCGCGGACACGCGCTCGATCCTCGCCACGGCGCGCGCGCTGCTGGCCGCCGCCATGCCCACGATCGAGCGCGACGGCCTCACGCTGGTCGGAGTGGCCCTCGCCAACCTCGCCGACGACGGCGCCGTCCAGCTCGCGCTGCCGTTCGAGAGCGAACGCGCCCTTGCTCTCGACGCCACGCTCGACGCCCTGCGGGACCGCTTCGGTTCCGGGGCCATCACACGAGCCGTCCTGGTGGGGCAGGACCCGGGAGTCTCGGTGCCGCTGCTGCCGGACTGAGGAGCCGGCGTATCCCCACAGCCGCCCGCCCGCCCGCCCGCGCGCGCTTCGCCGAGCTCGCCGAGCTCGCCGCCGCCGCCCCCTCGCCGAAGGGCGCCGCGGGCTGATCCTGCGGCGCGCCGCTACCCGCAGGGCGCCGGCCCGGTGCCTGCGGCCGGGTGCCGTTGCGAGGATGCATCCGTCATCGAACTCCGTACCGCGCACACCGCCGACCTGGATGCCGCGACCCTCGCGGCGGCGCGCGCCCTGCTCGACGCGGTCTTCGAAGGCGAGATGACCGACCACGACTGGGAGCACGCCCTGGGCGGGCATGCATGCCCTCGTGTGGGAGGAAGACGAACTCGTGGGGCACGCGTCCGTGGTCCAGCGCCGGCTCCTGCACGGCGGGCGGGCGCTGCGCACGGGCTATGTCGAGGGCGTCGCGGTGCGCGCGGGCCAGCGCCGGCGCGGCCACGCCGCGGCCATGATGCAGGCACTCGAGCGGGTGATCCACGGCGCTTACGAGCTCGGTGCGCTGGGCGCCACCGACGAGGCGCTGGACTTCTATGCGGGCCGCGGCTGGAAGCGGTGGCAGGGGCCCACCTCGACACTCACCCCGGCCGGCATCGCGCGCACCGAGGAGGAGGACGGATCCGTCTTCGTCCTCCCGGTGGCCGTTCCGCTGGACCTGTCCGGTGAGCTGACCTGCGACTGGCGCGACGGCGACCTGTGGTGATTCGATGCCCAGATCGTCGACGCCGGCCGTACATCGTATGGATCGAGGATCAGCATGAGACTTCCGAACGCAGCACACCGATCTCACCCCTGGCGTATCCGCGAGATCACGCCAGACTTCACCCTGGAGGATGTCTGGGCCCTTCCCGTGCACGGTGGCGCCGAGGACTTCCAAGCCGCGCTCGAGCTGATGTTCTCCTTCGATCCGGCCAACGCGGAGTCCCTGCCGACGCGTGTCCTGTGGCGGGTCCGCGACCGCCTCGGCAGGTGGTTCGGCCTCGGCAGGATCTCGGCCGCGGTCGACAGGGGTCGGGATGATGCCGCAGGCAGACTGCCGATTCCGGGCACGAACCAAACCTCGCTGACCGACCGGCTGCCAGACGATCTGCGCGACACGGCGGCGGATCTGGATTTCGGCTCGCTGCCCTTCGAGCCCCTCTATCGCACCGACGTCGAGTTTGCCGCGGAAGTGTCGAACCAGACCGTGCACGGCGTGATGCACCTGGCCTGGGTCGATCAGGGCGAAGGCCGCTACCGGGGACAGATGGCCGTCTACGTCAAGCCACGTGGTCCGTTCGGGAAGGGATACATGGCGCTCATCAAGCCGTTCCGGTATTGGGTTGTGTACCCGGCGCTCATGCGGCAGGTAGAACGAGCGTGGAACACACGGAGCTAAGTCACGGAAACCTCGGCGTACCGTCGGGGTGCCTCGACGACTGACGGAGGAGGCAGGGTGGCGGACGAGACCGGCGGCGCCAGGACGACCTTCGAGTGGTTGCCCGGTGAGCTCCTGCTCGTGCAGCGCTGGCACATACCCGGTTCCCGAGGCGCCCGACGGGATCGCGATCTACGGATACGACCACGCGACCTATGAAAAGGACTTCGACATCACCTACAGGAAGGTGTAAGAGCTCCTCACGTCGACGAGATGGAGCATGTTCAGGCTTGTCTCCCGCCGCTACGAGAGAGCGAGTCTGATCGTGACGAGCAACAAGCCGTTCTCTGCCTTCACGCCCAGGCGGTCCGCTGGGTTGCGGGGAGTGGGGGCGGTAGCCTGGGCGAAGGCGGCCTACGTCGCCGCGGCCAGCGCGCCGCGGCGGGGTGAGCAGGAAGGCACCACGGACAGGAGGCATCTGCATGGAGAGGACTGCTGCGGCTGGGGCTGCGCAGGGCCAGTTCGCCGTCACGGACGCCGAGCGGCAGGTCGCCGACCTGCTGCCGATCGAGGCGGATCCGCAGCTCGCGCGTGCCGCGCTGGGTGCTGCGCCGTTCTGGTTTCACACCTTTGCGCTGAACCGCGCGGAGCGGATCTACACGCCGGGTGCCGCGCGCGATCATCGCTACCGCGTGTCGGCGCTTCCGGCCGACTTCCGGGGTCGCAGCGTGCTCGACGTCGGCACCTTCGACGGCTTTTATGCCTTCCTCGCCGAGCGGCGTGGCGCGGACCGGGTCGTCGCCGTCGATAACGAGCAGTACCGGCTCTGGGTCGCTGCTCGTTGGGGAATCGAGTTGGGGGGCGGGGAGGGCTTCGGTGCGGTCCACGGCCTGCTCGGCTCGTCTGTCGAGTATCGCCGGCTCGACGCGTTCGAGCTCGACCGGCTGGAGGAGCGCTTCGACTTCGTCTACTGCTTCGGGATCCTGCACCGCGTCGAGAATCCGCTCGGGCTGCTCCGCGTCCTGCGCGAGCGAACCGCGCGCGGCGGGACAGTGCTGCTCGAGACCTACGGCATCCGCCCCGAGGATCGCGACGGCGCCGCGATCCGGGTGTCGGAGCCCGGCGAGATCTACGCGCGCGACGACTTCGTGTACTGGGGCTTTGGGGAGGCCGGCCTCGGGCGTTTGGCCCGGATCGCGGGCTTCGAGCGGGCCGAGGCGCTCGCCGAGGTCGAGGTCGACGGGCACCCCCGCATCGTCTGCCGGCTGAGCGCTTGAGAGCGCCCCAGCGAGCCGCGCTCTTCACGGCGCGGGAGTTACAGGCGGGTAACCGCCTCGACTAGAGTCGAGCCCGCTATGAAGGCGGCGGTGATCTACGAGAACGGCGGCCCGGACGTGCTGCGCTATGAGGACGTACCCGATCCTGAGTGTCCCGACGGCTGTGTGCTGATCGACGTCGAGGCGATTAGCGTCGAGGGCGGGGACCTGCTGGCCCGTGCCGGGTCGCCGCCGCCGTCGGTCCCGCACGTCGTGGGCTACCTCGCCGCGGGCACAGTCGTCGAGGTCGGCGCCGGCGTCGAGGGCCGCGCGGCCGGCGACCGGGTCGTGACCCTCAATATGGCGGGCTCGCACGCCTCCAAGCGGGCCGTTCCCGCCATGTCCACTTGGCCGATCCCCGACGGGTTGGACGCGGCTGTCGCCGCGTGCGTCCCGGTCGCGTTGGGAACTGCCCAGGAGTGCCTGTTCACCGCCGGCAACCTGGATGCCGGGCAGACGGCCCTGATCCATGCCGGGGCGGGAGGCGTTGGGATGGCCGCGATCCAGCTCGCCAAGCATGCCGGTGCGACCGTGATCTCGACCGCGTCCAGCGACGAGAAACTCGAGCGCCTGAAGGAGTTCGGCCTCGATCACGGGATCAACTACGCCAGCGAGAGCTTCGTCGAGCGAACGCGCGAGCTGACCGACGGGCGCGGCGCTGACGTGATCCTCGATTCGGTTGGCGGCCAGAACCTGGTCGACAGCATCGGCGCGCTCGCCTACCGCGGGACGCTCGTCAGTGTGGGGGTGGCGGGCCGCGCCGGCTCCAGCGTCGAAGCGAGGGATCTGTGGGCGCAGAACAACACGCTGCGCGGCGTCTTCCTCGGCGGGGCGCTGCTGACGGAGTACCCCCGCGTCCACGCGATGATCGCTGATTTGTTGGAGCGGGTCGCGAGCGGCGGGCTGCGCGTCGAGATCGACCGGGCGTTCACGCTCGCCGAAGCGGTCGCCGCGCACGCGTACATCGAGAGCCGCCGGGCGTTCGGTCGCGTTGTGATGACGCCGTAGTCCCTCGCCGACCGGGATTGCGAGAGTTCGACTTGTCCCTCACCCTCCTTCCGGCGATCAGACCCGGCTCCTCGTTCATCGTGAAGTAGCCGGCGTCGGGGTCGTGGCCAGGGTCATACGAGGGCGCTCCTCGAGCCCGCGCCCTCCTTAGGCGCAGCGGCGTAACCTCGGGGCCGTGACGCCTCGCGCGACGGACTGGGGCCTGGCGTTGCTGGTCGGGCTGCTGTTCGCGACCGGCGTGATGAGCCTGTTCGCCGGTCGCTCCGGAGACGCCTGGGTGTTCGCGCTCCACGGCGCCGGCGGCTTCGCGCTCGGGGGCATCCTCGTGTGGAAGAGCCGCCGTGTCTGGCGGCGGCTCGTGCGCCCGTGGGACCGCAGGACCGCGGCCGGGGCGGGGGCCGCCACCTTCGTCGCCCTCTCGCTGCTCTCGGGCTGGGCATGGTCGAGCGGCGTCCAGCTCTCGTTCGCCGGCTACAACCTGCTCAACTGGCACTTCGTGCTCGGCACCGCGCTGACGCTCGTGGTCGTCGGCCACGCGCTCTTGCGCGCGAAGCCGCTGCGGCGCGCGGATCTCGCGGGGCGGCGGCAGTTCCTGCACGTCGGGGCGGTGGCGCTCGGCGCCTACGCCGCGTGGTGGATGCAGCGCCCCGTCGGTGAGCTGCTCGAGCTGCGCGGCGCCAAGCGGCGCTTCACGGGCTCGTACGAGCGCAGCTCGTTCACCGGCAACGACTTCCCGACCACGTCCTGGGTCGCCGACAAGCCGCGCGTGCTCGACCCGGGCGAGTGGCGGCTCGAGGTCGCCGGCCTCGTCGAGCGCCCGCTCGAGCTGACCCTCGACGAGCTCGCTGCCGGCGACGAGCTGGTCGCGACGCTCGACTGCACAGGCGGGTTCTATTCGCATCAGCGCTGGCGCGGGATCGCGCTCGAGCGGCTGCTCTCGCAGGCGCGTCCGCTAGGGACGGCCACGCATTTGCGGGTGATCTCGCATACCGGCTATCGCTGGGGCTTCGCGCTCGACGAGCTGGAGGACCTCCTGCTCGCGACCCATGTCGGTGCCGAGGAGCTGTCGCACGGCCACGGCGCGCCGCTGCGCCTCGTCGCGCGCGATCGGCGCGGGTTCCAGTGGGTGAAATGGGTCGTGCGGATCGAGTTGCACGACGGGCCGGATCGCGGCGCGGCGGCGTCCACGGTCTGGAGCAGCTTCACTGACGAGGGCCGCGGAGCCACGTGAGGCGTCCACGGCAAGGCAGCAGGGCGCTCCGCGCCGAGCAGGGGAAAGGCACCGGCAGCGCTGTAGACGCCCGCTCCCGCGCGCGTAGAGCGGGAGGGGCCGGCGCCTGGCAGGACCGCGGCGCCATGCGCGCATCCAAGCCAGCGCAGGTTGTCGCTCTATCGGTCTATCAGGAGTCGTACTCGCCGACGGATTCAGCCTTCACGGGCGGCCCTTGGAGTCCGGCTTCCTGGAAGATTGCCGGGACCTCAGGATCGGAGATGAACTTCTCGTAGCCCTCAATCTCCCAATCGAAGGCCACCCACACCCGGCTGGGGTCATCGGGATCGCGGAAGACCTGGGCGCCCTTGGACCCGTGCTCCTGTCTCTTCTCGGCGCCCTTGGTCGAGAAGGTCTTCAGGAACTGATCGAAGTCGGCGACCTTGGTGCTGGCGAGGATCATGTTTTCTTCCTCCCTCGGGTGAGCTGTCACCGAAGCGTATGAGAAGCGACGCCAACCTCGCAGGCCAGGCCCTGGGGAATGCACGCGGGGCACGATTCGAGCCTGAAGCGGCCGCATCCCGAAGGCGCGAAACACGCACAAGTGCGGCAAACAGCGGGATGGGCCGGGCTGGACTCGAACCTGCGCCCTACGGATTATGAGCTGCCGTTGGGGGTCACGTACATGGCAGCGACCGTTCCACCTGGACCATTTGGGACGCGAAAGGGCCCCGTCCGCCAGGAACTGTCGACGGACTCTCGCCGAGGAGGATCTGGCCGCGCCGAGGCCACGGTCGAAGGCCTGCGGTTGCTCGCGCTCTCGGTCATTCGGCGATCCTCACCCTGGCGGGGCCCCGAAGGCGGGCCGCCGCCCTACGGCGGTCGGGGGCCGAGCGGCTGGCGGGGGCGAACGCGCTCCACGCGAACCAGCGAGCGAAACCGCGCTGCAGCGCTCGCGGGCCGCTCATCGTCAGCTTGCCGGCCCGGATGGCAGCGCCAAGCTCAGCACGTCCCAGGTAGACGCGATAGAGGGTGGCGGTGTCCACCGCGACGTCGAGGTCGACGTCGAAGCCGGGATGCTGGAGGCAGACCGAGACCTCCGAGGGCTCGAGCACCATCCAGTAGCGCTTGGCCGGGTTGCGGAAGTTGAACTGGACCACGGTGCGGACCGCCGGAACCTCGTCGTGATCGACGTGGCGGGCCATCCAGACGATCAGGAGATCGGGATCGAGCTCCTCGGCACGCGGATCGGTGAACGACCAGGTAACCCCCCACTCGCCGAGCGCCTGAACGACCGGCTCCAGGTCGCGGCCGGCGGGGGTCAGCCGGTACCCCAGCGTCCTGCCCTTGGGGCCCGTCCGCCGCTCGATGATCTCGGCCCGCTCCAGCGCTCGGAGCCGATCGGCGAGGACCGAGCGCGAGATCCCCGGCAGGCCGCGGTGGAGCTCGTTGAACCCACTCGCGCCACCCAACATCTCGCGCACGATCAGAAGCGTCCAGCGGTCGCCGAGGACCTCACTCGCCTTTGCGATCGGGCAGTACTGCGCATAGCTCCGCACGTTGAGCGCATCGTAGACCCGAATCCGGCACAGGTTCGAAACTCGAACCGGTTGGTTCGGATCTCGGTCTATCCCTGCGGCCGCGCCGGGCCTAGCGTGATCGCATGCTCACCGAGACAGGCATACCCGACGTAACGACCACCGACCTGGAGCGCCTGCGCGACTCCCTCCACGGACCCCTGATCCTGCCCGGCGAGAAGAGCTACGACGAGGCGCGCTCGATCTGGAATGGCGCGATCGACCGCCGCCCGGCCTGCGTCGCGCGCTGCACCGGCGTCGCCGATGTGGTCGCCGCGGTCCGCTTCGCGTGCAACCGCGACGTCGAGGTGTCGGTCCGATCCGGAGGACACGGCGTCGGCGGCCAAGCGCTCTGCGACGGTGGCCTCGTAATCGACCTATCGGCGATGAAGGGCATTCGGGTCGATCCCGCCCGACGCACGGCGCGCGCCGAGGCCGGTGTGCTCTGGGGCGAGCTCGACCGCGAAACGCAGCTCCTCGGCCTGGCCACCGTCGGCGGGATCGTCACCCATACCGGCATCGCTGGGCTCACTCTCGGCGGCGGGATCGGATGGCTGATGCGCAAGCACGGCGCGACCGTCGACAACCTCGTCGCCGCGGACGTCGTGACAGCCGACGGCGAGCTCTTGAGCGCAAGCGAGGAGGAGAACCCCGATCTCTTCTGGGGCATCCGCGGCGGCGGCGGCAACTTCGGGATCGTCACCTCGTTCGAGTACCGCCTGCACCCGGTCGGACCGATCGTGCTGGCGGGGCCGATCTTCCATCCGCTCGCAGACGCACCGGAGGTGCTGCGCTTCTACCGCGAGTTCATCGCCGACGCGCCCGACGAGCTCACCACGATCTTCGCCCTGCGCATGGCGCCACCCCTTCCGTTCCTGCCCGAGGAGGTGCACGGGAAGCCGATCGTGATGGTCGGGTCCTGCTACGCCGGAGCGCCCGAGGACGGCGCCGAGGTGGTGCGGCCGCTCAAGGAGTTCGGCAACCCGATCGTCGACCTGCTCGAGCCGAAGCCGTATCGGGAGCTGCAGTCGATGTTCGACCCCGGGGCGCCGCACGGCTGGCACTACTACTGGAAGTCGGTCGAGCTGCCGCCGCTCACCGACGGCGCGATCGAGACGCTCGTCGCGCAGGCCTCGAAGATCACCTCACCGCAGTCGTACTGCATCGTCTTCCAACTCGGCGGCGCCCTCGGTCGCGTGGATGAGGGCGACACCGCGTTCAGCCAGCGCGGCACCGCCCACAACGTGGGCATCGATGCGGCCTGGACCGAGGACGACCCCGAGGGGGACCGGCACATCGCCTGGGCACGGGACTTCTACGACGCGATGCAGCCGCACGCGGGCGACCACGTGTACCTGAACTTCCTCGGCGAAGAGGGAGCCGACCGGGTGCGCCAGGCCTACGGCGCCGGCAACTACGAGCGCCTGGTCGAGCTCAAGCGCGCGTACGACCCAACCAACTTCTTCCGGCTCAACCAGAACATCGAGCCGTAGCGCGACTGGGGACACGCGGGAGGCGATCCGAGTCCGAAAACGGCCACATCCCGAAGGCGCGGAAACCGCACAAACGCGGCAAACAGCGGGATGGGCCGGCTGGACTCGAACCAGCGCCCTACGGATTATGAGATGCCGTTGGGGCGGGCGGTTGCCCCTTGTTCCGCGAGGTTGCTGGGAGTGGCGGCGGTTCGGTGAGGGTCGTTTCGACGATTTGGGAACACGCTGGGGAACACTGCTTTGCCCGCCGGCTGACCCTCCGGCTCGCTGGCGATTAGCTATGAGCGATGACAGTCGTTGACCATTCGGCGGCTCATGCAGGGACACGGAGCGTCATCCGGTAGCGCGGTGAGGTCGGGAAACTCATCGAGCTTTCGGCAGTAGCTTGTAGCCCGGCTGAAGATCTCAGCGACGGGTTCCTTGTCGAACCCGAATGTCTGAGCCAGCACGCGGCAGACGAAGTAGTAACCGCCGGCGCCCTGAGCCAAGGATTCCGGCCACAGCCTGTCGGGGCCGACGCGGTTGAGATGCACCCTGCCATCGGCGCCCACGGTGACGGTCTGCCGGTAAGCGGTGGGAGAGCTATGCAGGAGGAGGTTGTTTCGACGCTGGATGACGTCGTAGACATAGTCGAGGTAGTAGCCGGCGTCGGGTTCCTCCGACCAGCGATTCTTCACGAGCTCGAAGCAGTCCTCGAAAGACGTGCGATGCCACGGTGCCTTGAACGCCCGACCCCGCCCTCCGTAGAGTTCGATCAGTCCGCTGAGCTCTTTGGAGTTCCCCCGTTTCGGTGGACACGGGTTGGTTATGCGGCCACAGCCGCGGTT
>JBBDYQ010000004.1:0-84753 GCA_040901445.1 Thermoleophilaceae bacterium
GCGCACAATCCGCCCAAATCGTCTCCCCACCGCCTCCGGACGCGAATAGACCGAAACCAGTGGACGCCGCTCGCGGCGTCGGGGGAGACACCGCAGCCTGATCGGCAAGCCGGAGGCTCCAGAAACCGCGGCAGGGGACGCCGCAGACAAGGGAGAGAAGATGCTTCGACGAGGTAGAAGTGCGACCATGGGGATGCTCGTGGCGCTCCTGAGCGCGGCCGCTCTGGCCGTGCCGGCGGGGTCCTCCGCCGCCGCCAACAACGAGATCGTCTACGAGGGGGGCGCTGTTCCTCAGGACCTTCTGGATCGGTTCGCGGACTGTCCTTCCGAGTCCGACTTCCCCGGCACGGGCGTCTACCTCTACTGCGCCCACGTAAAGGCCTACGACGGCGAGCTGAAGCTCGGCAAGGTCAACGCGTCGATCGACGACCCGATCGAGGTCACAATCGGCATCGCTCTGATTGACGGCAAGACGGTGATGATCATGCCGCCCGGTCCGGGTGGTCCTCCCAAGCCGGTGAAGATCTCCGGCGGCATCCTCGGCATCCCGGCTCTCGATCCGGTTCTCGACAACTCCCTCGGGCTGTTGTCCGTCTCGGCGACGCCCCAGCTCGGGGAAATCGGTGCGGAGGCTGCGGCGAACACGCCGACCCACCTGAACAAGATCACACTCCCGCTGTCGATCAAGCTGGACAACACGCTGTTCGGGAAGAACTGCAGCATCGGAACCCCGGAGGAGCCGTTCACGATCAACCTCACGACTGGCACGACCGCGCCTCCCGCCGGTGTCGCGCCGATCTCCGGCACGCCACCCGAGGAATCCGTCACGTCCCAGTGGACCAATTACTCGGGAACCGGGGCGCCCGGGACGCAGAGCGGGACCGGGGCGGAGTCCGTCGACAACACGTTCGCGGTTCCGGGTGCGAAGAACTGCGACCTGCTCCCGTCCGACATGCGTGCTCTCGGGCCGAAGCTCGGCCTCGGCTCGCTGTTCGGGCCGGATCGGGGTGTGTTTGACCCGGTCATCAACCAGCAGGTCGGGCTCCCGAGCGCGGCCGGCAACAACCGGATGTCGATCAAGGTCGACACCGAATGGGTCACTGGCACGACCGTCGGCGTCATCAAGGGCGAGAACACGCTCCAGTGGACGACGTCTGAAGGATCGTTCGAGTTCGGCGACGTCCCGGTCGGCTCAAGCGTGGACAAGACGATCACAGTGACGAACATCCTCGACAGCGAGCGGACGTTCGGGAGCAGCTTCTTCTCGCTGTTCACCCTGCCCGAGGACACATCGATCGTCTCGGACACGTGCGAGAACAGCACGATCCCGGCCGGCGGCACGTGCCAGATCACCCTCCGGTTCGCGCCGACGTCGCCGGGCCAGAAGTTCGGCCTCTACAGCGTGGACGCTCCGCCCGACAGCTCTATGTCGATCAACGCGAGGGGACGGGGCATCTAACCGGCGTAGAGACAGACACGATTCCTAAGCGAGGAGGGCCCGGCGTCTGCCGGGCCCTCCTCGCTTGTGCGTGCCGGTGCTTCGCCGCTACTGCTCAGATACGTCGGCGGGGGTGGCAAAAGCGGAGATCGAGCTTGACGTCGAACTTGTTGCCGGGGAGGCCTCGGCCTACCGGCTCGGCATCCGGAAGAGAGCGCTCATGACGACGGCGGTCATCAGGTTGCCGCCGATCGTCAGCTTGCCTCGCGAGTAGAGATCGGGCGCACTCGCGACACCCGCAGCGAGCTGCAGGAACTCCGGCCCGCCTACTTCGATGACGGCCGAAGGATCAGCGCCGCCGTTCCGCTTGATGCGGGCCCGGCCGTCGGCGATCGACACCTGGTACTGGGTGGCTCTTCCTCGCCGGCGCCCGCCGATCCGGAACTCGAGCACTCCGCGCGTCTTCGCGGCTTGCTCGGCGTCGAACCGGAAGGGCATCACCGCGAAGATCGTCCGCAGGACGACGGCCCGCAGAGGTGAGCGCATCACTCGGAGCAGCTGGTCGTCCGAGGCCCGGGCGACCGTCCGCGCGAAGTGGCGCGCCGCCGCGTCCGTTGCCCTGTCCACCAGCGCTCGCAGGGTCCCACCCTAATCGTCCCGGCCCGGGGCGGAACGGAAAACCGGCCGCGGCTAGGAAAGCGCCCGGTGCCCGCCGTAGGGAAGCAGAGCTACGTAGACGAAGTCGTCGAGATCGTCGGGCAATTCCTGCGCGCGGTGCTCGAGGATACGCGTGAACAGCATGCCGGCCAGCGAGTCGACCACCGCCTCAGCCACGAGGTTGGGCCGCTCGACGCCCACGTTCATCTCCGGACGAAGCTCTGGATCGAAGTAGCTGCGCAGCGCGGTGAGCACCAGGTGCCGCCTGGCGAGGCCGCTCTCGCCGACGGCGAGCGCCTCGATGAACACCACCCGCGCGAAGGCATGTTCGGCCGCGAGGAACTCGAGCAGCGCCTTGATGCCGCCGCGGAGGCGACCGGGCCACGCGTCCCCGCCCTCGTCATAGCCGTTGTTGACCGCGAGCGCGAGTGCCAGGAAGCGGGTGTCGTTTGCAGACCAGAAGCAGTCCTCCTTGTCGGCGAAGTTCTCGTAGAAGGTGGCCTTCGAAACCCCGGCCCGCTTGGTGATCTCCTGGACCGTCGTCTCGAGGTAGCCCTTCTCGGCAACGAGCTCAACCACCGCATCCTGCACGCGTTCGCGTTGCGACTTGACGACGTGATCCCGCGACAGGCCGTGCCGTCCGGGGGGCAGGCGCCTCGCTGCGCCGGCGGTCTGCGGTCTCTCGACATCCATGCGTCTCCGAGGCTACTGCATCTGTCCGGGTTTATGAACGGGCCGTTCAAAGTTTATGAACGGGGCGTTCAATCTTTATGAACGGAGCGTTCACAAGAGCAACGATTCTGGTTATAGTGGCTCAGTGGCTCCGGAACTCGCCGTCCGAACGCAGCGGGCCGAACCGATCTTCGCGGCGGCCGAGCGGCTGTTCGCAGAGCACGGTTACCGAGCCGTCTCGCTCGCCGAGGTCGCCGGCCACGTCGGGCTCCCCGAGCAGCACGTATACAACTACGTCGGGTCGAAGGAGACGCTCCTGCTGGCCTGCTTCAAGCGTGGACGGCGGCGGTTGCTGGAGGCGCTCGACGCTCCGGATGCCGACCTCGCGGACTCCCGGCGCTACCTCGAGCAGTCGCTCGCGGCGATCCTCATGTTCTTCCGCGACCATCGTGAGGCCTGGGAGATCCTCGAGACCCACGCGCGTACTCACGGTGGCCCGGTGGCCACGGAGCTCGCGCGGGCGCGGTCGGAGTTCGCACGCCTGCTGTCCCAGCTGCTGGCCGAGGTGCGGGCCGTCTCCGGCAAGGACCCGGGCTCCGTGAACACCGAGACCACGGCCTTCGCGATCATCGGCGCGCTCGATGCCGTCGGCACCTGGTGGGCAGCCAACCCCGACGTCCCGCCCACGGAGGTCGCCGCCCATATGGCGGGCGCGCTGTGGGGCGGGCTGAGCGGCGTCTTCGCCGGCTGACCGGCGGCAACGCCGCGCTTCTGCGGCCTGATGAACGGGCCTCCCGCCGACACCGATGGGACGCGCGCCGAGCGGGAGGAGCAGATCCTGCAGGCGGCCGAGCGACAGTTCGCAGAGGCGGGCTTCTACGCCGTCTCGATGGATGCCATCGCCGACGAGGTGGGGCTGTCGAAGCAGATGGTCTACAACTACGTCGGCTCGAAGGAGTCGCTCTACGTCGCCTGCTTCCGCCGGGCGCGGGTCCAGCTCCTCGGGCTCCTGGCGGGCGCGGCGGCCGGCCAGACGCCCGGCGAGCAGCTGCTGCTCGGCGTGAATGCCTTCTTCAAGTTCGTCGAGGAGCACCGGGAGCCCTGGGCGCTCATCCACGAGCACGCGTCGCAACGTGGGGGCCCGTTCGCCGCGGAGGTCAACGACATGCGGACCGAGATAGGCCGGTTGATCTCCCAGTTGTTCGTGGACGCCCGCGAGGCCGTGGGCAACGATCCCTCCTCGGTGAACACCGAGGTCACGGCCTACGCGGTCCTCGGGGCCATGGAGTCAATGGCCCACTGGTGGAAGGACCACCCCGAGGTACCGCGCGAAGAGCTGACGCGCGAGATGGTCGCCGTGGTGTGGACGGGCCTGGAGCGGGCGGTGAGATGACCCGCTCGACCGCGGCATCCCGTCGCATTACTTGGTATCAAGTAAACATGCAGAACCCCGAGAGGCTCCCCTCCCACCGCCCCCAGATACTGCGGACCGAGCGCTTGGCCCAGATCGCGGTTGCCGCCGACCGCCGCTTCGCGGTGAGCGGCTACGAGGGGACTTCGCTCGAGCAGATCGCCGGCGATGTCGGGCTCCCGTCGCAGATGGTCTCGAACTACGCAGGGTCGAAGGGTGACCTCTACGTGGCCTACTTCCGCCGAGCTCGCCGCAGCTTCCTGCGT
The DNA here is from genome assembly GCA_040901445.1 of Thermoleophilaceae bacterium. Classification (GTDB taxonomy): domain Bacteria; phylum Actinomycetota; class Thermoleophilia; order Solirubrobacterales; family Thermoleophilaceae; genus JBBDYQ01. The sequence goes on from JBBDYQ010000004.1 coordinate 4,445, forward strand.
CGCCTCGATGAGGCGGGCGAACGCTCCGCGGTGGCGGCGCGCGGCCCACGCTGCCAGCTGGAGCTGGGAATCGACTACTTCTTCCGCTTGATCGAGGCCCATGGGGAGGCCTGGGCGCTGGTCCGCCGGCGCGGTTCAGCGGGGGAGGCTCCATTCGCATATGAGCTCATGAACTCCCGCGCGGAGCTGGCCCGCCTGCTGGCACAGCTCCTCGCCGAGGGCCGCGCCGCCGCCGGAAACCCGACCGTCGTGAATACTGAGATTGCGGCCCACGCGATCATCGGCGCGGCCGAAGCGGCGGCGGAGTGGTGGCTCCAGCATCCTCGGGTTCCGCGCGGCGAACTCGTGGAGCGGCTGGCCGCGCTGCTTTGGATCGGACTGGAGCGGCAGCTCAGCGCGTGACGGCCCGCGAGGGCGCTAGTCCGCTCTGACCGGGTGATCCCAGAAGTGGTCGTGGAGCAGGTTGTCGAGGCCCATCCAGACCACGTCCATCAGCCGGGCGACGACGTACTCCTTCTCGATTTCCGGATGGTCGAGCCACCAGCTCGCCATACCCTCAGCCGCGCCGACGATCGTGAAGGCCGTGATTTCGGTGTTCGCGGTGGCCGTGTCCTTCCCGGCGGCGGCGCGCGCATCGGTGAGCAGCTGGGAGATGAGGCGTCCGATCTCTGCGCGTGCGGCGGCCACCTCACCGGCGAAGGGCCCGCCGCGTGCGGACGCCTGCTCGTTGAGGATGGACCACGCCTCGCGGTGCTCCTCGATGAAGGTGAAGAAGGCGAGTACGCCGTACCAGAGCTGCTCTTGTGGGCCCGTGGCCTGCGCGGCGCCCTGGTCGACGACGCGCTCGAGGTGGAAGCGGGCGCGGCGGAAGCAGGTGAGGTACAGCTCCTCCTTGGAGCCGACGTAGTTGTAGACCATCTGCTTCGAGAGCCCGACCTCGCCGGCGATGGCATCCATCGAGACGGCGTAGTAGCCGGACTCCGCGAACTGCCGCTCGGCGATCGAGAGGATCTGCTCCTCGCGCTCCGCGCGCGGCACGCGCTTGCGGCCGTTGGCGCTTGCCTTCTTAGTGGCGGGCTCGGTCATGCCGCGAATTCCTGGTCTTGTCGGGACTTGATCGTTCTCATTCGATTGCGGCCGGGTCGGGATCCAGTGCTCGAATACCCTCGTTGCCGGTCTATGTTACTTGCCTACAAGTTTGACGGGGGAGGCACGATCCGTCTGTCATCGAATCGCTATAGGGTTACTTGTGATCAAGTAATCCATGCGAGATACCACAGACGACGACATCACGGGGGCCGCCGGTGGCGGTCCCACCAGCGCGGGGGAGCGGCGGTCGCGAGCGGCGCGCCTGCGCGCCATCGAGGAGGTGGCCTGGCGGCAGTTCGCCGCCGGCGAATACGAGGCGGTGGGCCTCGCGGAGATTGCAGCCGAGGTGGGGCTGGCGCGGTCGACCGTCCAGACTTACGTGGGATCGAAGCGAGATCTCTACCGTCAATGCGTGGACCGTGCGGTCGCCGAGCTGGATGCCCATCTCGCCATGGCAGCGGGCGGGGACGGCAACCACGCCGACCGCCTGCGGCGAGCGCTCGCGGCTTTCCTCGACTTCGCAGACGAGCGACCAGAGGCCTGGGCGCTCGTCGACCGTCACCTTTTTGTGGCCGCCGGGCCTTTCGCGGCCGACGGCGCCCGCATGCGCGAGCAGCTGCTGCCGCGGCTCGAGGAGTTGGTAGCCGGTGCGCGCGTTCCGAGCAGCCCCGGTGCGACGGCGTCTGCAGTACTCGGCTCGCTCCACGCGCTGGCCAGCTGGCGGAGCGAGCGCCCCGACATCCCGCGGGAATCGGTCGTCGAGCGTGCGACGGCGCTGATCTGGTTCGGCCTGGCGCTCGAGCTGGGCCGGTGAGGCCGGGGGCGCCCTCGGCAAGGACGTGATCGAGGGGGCGCCGGCTGTTCGGGCTCATCACGATCGTCGGCGTCTTCGGCAAGGTCACCTGGCGCAAGACGCGCGCGCGTCGACATCTACCTCCACGACGGCAGGAGCTACGGCAGGGCGTCCACCGACGCGCTGTGCATCATGCGCCGGCGGTGACCGGCGCGTACCTGTGGTGCAGCGCCAGCGCGTTGCCGTCGGGGTCCTCGAAGAACGTCTGGTGGCACACGCCGGAGTCGAGGATGTCGCCCTTGAACGTGACCCCGCGGGACTCCAGCTCTGCGCGCGCCGCCTCGACGTCCTCCACGCGCAGCTCGATGGGGTGGACGTGCGGGCTGAACTCCATGCCGAACGCGTCGGACTGCATGACCGCGATCGTGAGGTTGCCGGTCTCGAACTCGCCCGCGGGCCTGTCGCCCCAGCGCTTGGAGAGCGGCAGGCCCAGCACGCCGCCGTAGAACTCCGCGGCGGCATCGAAGTCCCTGGTGCCGACGGCGATGAAGTCGGTGCCGGTGATGAGCGAGGTCGAAGTGGGCATGGTGGCTCCTTGGTCTTCGGGGCCCCGAATCGTCTCAGCGCCGCTCGGGCAGAAGCAAGTACGACCCCGCGTACACGGTGTTCTCCACCGGCTTGAGCACGGTCAGGTGGTTGGCGGTGTCCGCGGAGTAGAGCGCGATGCGCAGGCGGTGGCCGGGGCGGAAGCGCTTGGCCGTGGGCCAGACCTCGATCTTGTAGTTCGTGCGCTCGCCGGCGCGGACCGGGCGCAGGTGCGCGCGGTCGTGGTAGGGCGTGGGGACGATCACCTCGCCGGTGGTGTCGTCCACCTGCGTGCGGGCGGGGTCGAGCTCGCGGTGGGAGGCGCGCAGGAAGCCGGACTGGATGAGGGTGGAGCGGCCGTCGGGCGACACCTCCGACAGCTTCACCACGAAGTCCGTGTCGAGGTGGGGAGGGAACGTCTGCTCCGCGCCGAGAAGCGGCGCGTTCGTGCCGGCGTTCACGCCGGCGAGCGGCACGGTGCTCGCGTCCAGCGACAAGGTGATCGGGCCCTGCACCACCAGGTCCTCGTCCAGCGGCGGTGTGGAGAACGTGAGCCCCTTCCACTCGTCCTCGGCGGCCTGGTCGGCCTCGCGCTGGGGCACGCCCGCGGCGTTGTCCCACTTCGAGAACAGGTTCTCGCCCATGCCGGCGAGCGGGTTCCACGCCCACGAGCCGATGGCGCCGCCGGTCCCGGCCGCCGGCGCCGAGCGCGACAGCCCGCCACCCTCGGTCAGGTAGTGGCGCTCGAACTCGGTGCCGGGCGGCGGCCACGTGTCCGCGCCACGCCACTCGCACGGCCCGTCGAGCGACTCCACCATCTCGCACCAGCTGATGCGCGGGCCGTCGAACCAGTCCGGTTGCGCCGCGCCGTCGAGCCAGTGGCGGTACCAGTCCACCAGCCGCGTGTCCCACGGCTGGTGGTCGAGGAAGTGCGAGCCGGTGTGGTTCCACGGGCCGATGACCGCATAGTTGGGGCCGCCGACCTCGCCGGCGGCCTCGAGCTCCAGCGAGCGCTGGACGGCCTGCACCTGGCCGCGCGTGAATGCGTCGTACCAGCCCTCGAGGTGGAACACCGGCAGGTCGAGCTGCTCCATGCGGTCGATGACCGAGGACGCGCGGTAGAAGGGGGAGTCGAACGGCCGGCCGAGGTAGGTGAGGAACATCGGGTCGTTGCGGGTGTGGTCCACGATGGACCGCAGCGCCAGCTCCGGATCCGGGTTCGTCGTGAGGTCTGCGCCCTGTGCGTTGTAGGCGGTCGTGCCGCCCGACCAGATCACGCCGAACGAGCCGGTGAGGATGCCGCCGGTGTAGACGATGTCGCGGTAGAGGTCGGACAGGGCGCGCTGCGGGGCGATCGTCCTCAGGTGCGGCGGCGTGCCCTTGGGCGAGGTGGCGATGAGGTACTGGTTGATGCCCGAGTAGGAGCCGCCGAACATCCCGACCTCGCCGTTGCAGTGCTCGTATTCCGTGGCGAGCCACTCGATGGCGTCGTAGCCGTCCTCCTGCTCCTGCTCCAGGAACACGCCGTCGTACTCGCCTTCGGAGCCGCCCGTGCCGCGCGCGTCGAGCTCCATGAACACGAAGCCGCGGGCGGGGAAGGTGCCCGCTCCCTCCGCCGCGCGCGCCTCCTTGCGGTAGGGCGTCATCTCGAACAGGCACGGGAACGCCTGGCCGGCGGGCTGGTCCGCCTTGGGACGCGGGCGATGGATGTCGGCCACGAGGCGCGTGCCGTCGGGCATGGGCACCACCACGTTCTGCTCGACGATCACGTCGTAGGACGGCTCGGCGGTGGTCACGCCGGCGAGCGCCGGCGAGGCGTAGATCAGGCTTGCGGCCAGCGTGGCCGCGACGGCGGCACGGCATCCTCCCACGCGGGGGAGCATACCCCCGCGCCGCGGCTAGTCGATCAGCCTCTCCTCCATCCGGTGCACCGCGACGCGCCACAGCACGACGGCGAACACCATGAGCGCCGCCACGCGGATGAGGTCGGTGGCCTCGAAGCCGAATGCCGAGCCGCGCACCAGCTCGACCAGATGGTGGAGCGGGTTGACCTGCGCGGCCCACTGGAACCCCTCGGGCAGGCCGTCGATCGGGAAGAACGTGCCGGCCACGAGGAAGAGAGGCGTGATGACGAGCGTGGTGACGTAGTTGAACTGGTCGATCTTCGCCACGCTGGCCGCCACCGCGATGCCGAACGCCGCGAACCCGAGCGCGGTGATGAAGGCGAACAGCGGCACGAGCAGCATCCCCGGCGCCGGATCCAGGCCGAAGGCCATCGTCACCAGCAGCGGGAAGCAGCCGAAGAAGCCGGAGCGGATGCCGATCCAGAGCATCTCCGCGGTCACGAGCTCCTCCACGTCCACCGGCGCGGCGAGAATGGCGTCGTAGGTGCGCTGAAAGCGCTCCTTGACGAAAGTGCCGAACATCGCCGGCAGCGCGCTGGAGAAGATCACCGCGGTGGCCACCATCCCGGTGCCCACGAACTCGACGTAGTCGAGGCCGTCCACCCGGTCCACCACCGTGGCGCCCAGGCCGAGGCCGAAGGCCAGCAGGTAGACGATCGGCTCGAGCGTGCTGGAGAAGGTGGTGGCCTTCCAGAAGGTGCGGAAGTTGGCCACCTCGCGGCTCATGACGCCGGTGATGGCCGCGGGCTCGAGCCGGCGCACTACTCCGCCTCCTCGCCGGTGAGCAGCACGAAGACGTCCTCCAGCGACGCGGCGCGCCGGATCGCCTCCGGCGGGAACGCGCCCTCGGAGGCGCGCTCGGCGCCCACGATCGCGATGGCCGGGCCGGCGGGGCGCACGCGCAGTCCCTGGCGCTCGGCGGTGGCGCGCACCTCGGCCAGCCGGCCCGGCGGCCCGTAGAACTCCGCCGTCTCGCGCCCGGCGTGCTCGGCCACCAGCTCGGACGGCCGCCCGCGGGCGATGATCTTGCCGTGCGCCATCAGCGCCACCTCGTCGGCCAGGCGCTCGGCCTCCTCGATGTAGTGGGTGGACATGAGGATGGTCGCGCCCTCCTCGCGCAGCCCGTCGATGAGCGACCACATCTCCGTGCGGATCTGCGGGTCGAGGCCCACGGTGGGCTCGTCGAGCAGCAGCAGCCGCGGCCGGTGCACCAGCCCGCGCGCGAGCAGCAGGCGCCGTCGCATGCCGCCGGACAGCTTGTCCACGGCGTCGCGGCGGCGGCCCTGCAGCCGTGCGATGTCCAGCGCGCGGTCGACCGCCTCGCGCACGTCGGGCACGCGATAGAGACGCGCGAACACGGCGAGGTTGTCCTCCACCGTCACGTCCACGTCGAGGTTGTCGAGCTGGGGCACCACGCCCATCTCGGCGCGTGCCTCCTTCGAGCCGGCGGGAAGGTCGCGGCCGAGCACGCGCAGCTCGCCGCTGTCGGCGATCGCCTGCCCGGTGAGCAGCCTCATGGTGGTGGACTTGCCCGCGCCGTTGGGACCGAGCAGGCCGAGGCAGATGCCCTCGGGCACGTCCAGGTCGAGCCCGTCCACGGCGGTGATCGGGCCAAAGCGCTTGACCACGCCGCGAAGCTGGATCGCGGGCGCGGAAGCTCCCGCGCCCGCCGGCGCGGCCTCGGCGGGCTCCTTCTCGGCCAGGTCGGTCACAGCGTGAGGGTACGGGGTCGGTGTGCCGGCATCGGTACGGAAGACCGCCCTATGCGGAAGAACTCATCGGTCCGGCACCGACCCAAGCCGCGGCCGGTGCCGGCGGGCCGCCGCGCGGGCGCAGCGGGGTGGCCAGCGCCCGGCGGGCAGTGTCCGCGGCCGCTGCGATACTCGTCGGCGTGCCGCGCTTCGCGCTGATCGTGCTGGTGCCGCTCCTCGTGCTGGCCGGCTGTGGCGACGACGGGGTCAGCCGCGAGGACTACATCGCGGACGCCGACGCCCTCTGCGAGCGTCTCAACGAGCAGATCGAGGACGTGAACCAACCTCGGCCCACGAACCTGGGGGAGCTGCGGGAGCTCCTCGACGATGCGATCGAGGTCACCCGCGAGGGCATCGCGGAGCTCGAGGAGCTCGACCCGCCCGAGGAGGTTGATGACGACGTCGACGACTTCCTCGACTCCGCCCGCGACCAGGAGCAGCTGCTGGAGAATGCGCGCGACGCGGGCTCATTCGAGGAGGGCGGACAGATCCTCCGTGAGCGGCTTCCGCCAGTCGCGGAGGCGCGGCGGGACGCCGCCGAGGAGATCGGGTTCGAGGAGTGCGGTAGGGGCTCGTGATCCGGGGTGGGCGACAGTCTCACGGCAGCTGGCGCCCCAGCCAGCCGCGGTAGAAGCCCTCCACGTCCGGCAGGAACTCGTGCGTCACGGGGTAGCCGGGCGGCACCGCTTCGGTCTCGAGCTGGCGCCCGCAGGAGGGGCAGTGGAACTCGCGCAGCTCCATCCACTCCGGATCGGCGTGGCCCATCTTGGGATAGACCTCGCGCATCAGCTCGTCGCTGTCGCGCACGAACACGACGGCCTCCATCTTCCAGTTGGCGTCGTGGGCGCAGAGGTCATGGCCGCAGTCGCAGCGGATGACGAGCTCGCTTCCGGCGCGAACCACGTTCAGCCCCTCGCCGCACGGCAGCACGATCGGCTCCTCGTAGGGCACTCGCTCAGCGAGCACCGCGAGCCACTTGTCGAAGCGGTCCGGGTCCTTGAACCCCGACTGGATGTCCTTGACCTCGCGGCGCGAGAGCTTCTCGTCGGCGAGTGCGGCGAGTGTGCCGGCGTCGAGCCGGCTGCCGCCCGCGCCGGCGCCGCCCAGCGGACCGCCCTTGGGCTCCGAGGAAGCGAGGAACTCCGCGGCCGACTGCTCGGGCGTGACCTTGCCCGGCGCCGGCTTCGCCACCTCCACCGTGGGCGTGGCGGCCTCGTACTCGAAGTCCTCGGGCAGGTCCCAGAAGCCGCGGTACTCCGCCGCCCAGCGCGGCGATAGCTTCATCGACTCGGCGTACATCGAGCACACCGGCTCGACGAAGCCCTGCGCCAGCACCCGCTCGCGCTGCTGCGCCCACCACTCGCGCGCCGGCCGGGCGCGATCGAGCCGGGCGCGCCGCGCGGCATCGCGGTCGGCGAGCGCGTACACCGACTCCGCGAAGCGCGGCAGCAGGTGCCCCTCGGACACGTCCCGCTCGACCGCCTCCGCGGGCCGCAGCAGGGGGTCGCCCAGGCCGCTGCCGCCCTTCATCACCGACAGGTAGAGGTCGCCGTGCTCGACCGGCTGCAGCGTGGTGAAGTTGTCGAGCTTGTACTCGCGCTCCCCCTCGATCTCCATGAGCGCGGGATGCTCGTAGTCGCCGTCGCACACGGGATAGGCCTCGCCGCGGGCTCCGCGCTCGAGCAGGTCCGCTCCGCGGATCGTGTGGATGTATGCGCACGCGCCCGGGTAGCCGCCGAACAGCCCCGGCGAGTTGAAGACCTTCCCCGTGCCGAGGTTCTGCACCTCCCAGAACGGGGTCTTCCACACCATGAACAGCGACTCGAACGACGACCCGCCGCGGTGCCGCCCCGAGCCGCCCGACGATGCCTTGATCCGCCGCGACAGGTATACGAACGGCGAGATGAGCTCCCACATCTCGATGTCGCCCATGTCGCCCTCGGGGTTGAACATGGCCGCGCAGGTGTCGGTGCCGTCGAGCACGTACTTCGCGCCCATGCCCTGCGCGGCCACCTCGAAGTTCATGATCGCGCTGGAGTTGCCGTACTGGTCCACGCCGCCGCCCTGGAGCACGTTGCCGCTCACGGAGTAGGCGCCGATCACCTCCTCGATGAAGCCGCGCGACTGCAGCGCCCTGCTCAGGGTGCGCGGGAAGCCGGTGAACGACGGCTGCAGGAACGCCCAGGCGATCCCCGTGGACCCGCCGGCGTCGCCCAGGTTGGAGATCGTGCCCTCCGGGAAGTTGGTCTCGATCGCCAGGTAGGCGCCGTCGTTGACCTTGTCGTTGCAGATCAGCGTCTGGGTGAACTGCACCCAGATCGCGCCCTGCATCCCGGACGGCGTGCAGTTCATGGAGTGCCAGCCCCACGCGGAGCAGCCGTCGTAGTCCAGGGCGTAGGTGCCGTCGCCGCCGATGCGCACCTCGAATGGGGAGTGCATGAGGAAGTCGCGCCGCGCCCGCGCGGGCAGCTGCTGCTTGTCGGCGAAGGTCACGTCCATGAAGCCGGGGGAGCGGTAGCGGCCGGGCACCGTCATCTCGCGGATGCGCGACTTGAAGGAGCGCCGCCCCTCCTCGATCACCTCGCGGGAGAACTGCTTGAAACGGTCCACGCCCTCTTCGAGGATCACCCGCTCCACCGCCTCGCGGATCATGTGGCAGCCCGCCAGGCGGGTCTTCTCGTCCAGCAGGTAGTACATCGGCGCGCGCGTCTGCAGCTCGCAGCGCTTGAGGTGCCACGCCGCCAGCTCGTCGCGCTCGCCGATCTTCATGCAGGGCAGGTCGATGCCGTCCTCGAGCCGGTTGGTGGGCCCCACCGGCACGCCGCCCGGAGTGGTGGCGCCGATGTCGAGCACGTGCGTGACGCCGCCCGCCCACGCCACCAGCTCGCCCTCCCAGAAGATCGGCACGAACGTCTGCACGTCGGCGTTGTGCACGTCGCCGATGACGGGGTCGTTGTTGGCGAAGATGTCGCCCGGCCGGATGCCCGGGTTGCGCTCGTAGTCCTCGCGCACCATGTACTTGATGGCGTCCGACATGGTGTGGACGTGCACGATGATCCCGGTGGAGAGAGCGACCGAGTCGCCCTCCGGCGTGTAGAGCGCGAAGCACAGCTCGCCCAGCTCGCGCACGATCGGGGAGGCGCTGATGTTGAGAGCGGTCTCCCTTGCGGAGACGAGCCCGCCGCGCAGCCGGCTGAAGAGCTTCTCGTAGCCGATCGGGTCCGAGCTCATCATGGCCAGGTCGCCGTCCAGGCCGTAGTAGGAGCCGGTCTCGGCGAACAGGCGCTCCGAGTCGGCGAGCATGTCCGTCAAGCGCTTGCCGTCCCGGCCGATGGCTTGGGCCTGCGGTTCCAGCTCCCTCGTGGAATCGATGATGGGATTCATCCCTGCACCTCCAGATGGAAGATCTGGTGCTGGTCCATCGTCGCTGCCCTGCCCGGCGGGATAGCGAAGGTCGTGGCGGAGTGCTCCACGATGGCCGGCCCGTCGATGCGGTGCCCGGCGTGCACCTCCTCGAGTTGGATCAGGTCCGTCTGCACGAAGCCCTTGCCCCAGTGCACCATCCGCGTGCCCTTCGTGGGCGGCGATCCCTGTTCCAGCTCCAGCTCCGGCAGCGCCGGCTTCTCCACCCCCACCCGCCCGAGCACGATGGCGTGCGTGATGAGGTAGCCCAGCTCGGGCGAGCGGGCCGAGCGCGCATAGACCTTGCCGTAGGCCTCCTCGAACCCGGCGATCAGCTCGTCCACCTGGGCGCCCTCGTCGAGCTCCATGTGCGGCGAGACGATCTCGATGTCGTTGAGCTGGCCGTAGTACTGCATCCGCACGAGGTGCGTGTACTCGATCTGCCCCGGCTCCACCCCCGACTTCGCGAACTCCTCCGCCACCCGCTCCTGCAGGCCCAGCCAGGCGCCCGTGACCATCATCCCGATGCCGGCCTTCTCGTCCTCGCCGTAGCCCGGCTCGATGGGCATGTCGATGGTCTGGTCGTAGCGGTACTCGAAGTCGGCGCAGGCGCAGCCGAACGCGCTGAAGCCGGCGGCCCAGGCCGGCACGAGCACGTCGCGGTACGTCACGCCCTCCGTGTAGCCCGCGACATGCAGCGGCCCGCCGCCGCCGTAGCAGAGCAGCGCGTAGTCGGCCGGGGAGTAGCCCTTGCCGAGGATGCGGCCCACGGCCTCGTTCTTCAGCGTCTGCTCGAACAGCGAGATCACCCCCGCGGCGGCGTCCTTCGTGCTCAGCCCGAGCGGCTTCGCGATCTGGCGCTCCACCTCGTGACGCGCGCGCTCTGGGTCGAGTTGTATGTCGCCTCCGAGGAAGTACTCAGGGTTGAGACGCCCCAGCACGACGTTCAAGTCAGTGACGGAGACCGTTTCGAGGTTTCCCCCGGGCCAGCAGACTCCGATGCGCGACCCCGCCGAGTCGGGTCCCAGCTCCGGGCGGTTGGAGTTGGGGTTCACGCGCACGAAGCTGCCGGTGCCCGCGCCGATCGAGTCGATCTTCACCAGCGGCATGGCCAGCACGAACCGCGCCACGTCCGGCGTCTGGGTGATCTCGAAGCGGCCGTCGGTGATGAGCGCGATGTCGAAGCTCGTGCCGCCGATGTCGGTGCAGAGCACGTTGCGCAGGTCCATCCGCTCCGCCAGCGCCTGCCCGCCCACCACGCCGCCGATCGGGCCCGACACCAGCGTGCGCGCCAGCTCCCTCGCCTCGATCGAGATGGTGCCGCCGTGGCTGGCCATCACGCGCAGCTCGAAGCCGGCGCCGGCGTCCTTGGTGCGGTCGCGGACGGCCTTCAGCGTGCCCCGGCTCGGCTCCGCGGCGTACGCCTCGATGAGCGTGGAGTTCAGGCGCGGCAGGTCGCGCCGCATGGGGTAGAGCTCGGAGGACAGGAACACGGGGATGGAGCCGTTGCCCTCCGCCAGGATCTCTCCCACCCGGATCTCGTGCTCGGCGTTGCGGTAGGAGAACAGCAGCGACACCACGATGCCCTCGACGCCCGCCTCGCGCAGCTCCGCCGCCGCCTGGCGCACGTCCTCCTCCCGCAGCGGCAGCACCTCCTCCCCGAACACGTCGATGCGCCCGCGCACGCCCTTCATCAGGTCGCGCGGCACGAGTGGCTCGTTGTGGAAGTGCGTGGCCACGTGGAGCCTGTCGGAGTAGGGATAGCCGAGGTAGGTCTGGATCCCGCGCTCCAGGCGCAGGTAGTCCTCCTGCCCGTAGGAGACGATCGCGCCGATGCGCAGGCCCTTGCGCGACAGCAGCCGGTTGAGCATGGCCGTGCCGCTGAAGATCCCGCTCGCCACGCCGGGGAAGGCCGCCTCGGGGGTGGTGCCCCACTGCTCCAGGGCGTCGACCGAGGAGGCCATGAAGCCCTTCGACTCGTCGTCGGGCGTGGTCTGCGCCTTGCCCACGACGAACGAGCCCGTGTCGTCGACGATGAACGTGTCGGTCATCGTGCCGCCGGCGTCGATGGCCAGCACACGCGCGTCTCTCGCTCCCATGGCCTGACGCTATCTGGCTGGGGCCGCCGGGTTCGTCGGAGATTGCGCCGAGTCAGGCGGCATGGCTTGTGGGTGGCGCACAAAGTCGCTTTGCCGTGGCCGCTTCGTCACGGGTGACGTCGCTCCAGCGAAGCCGTTCCACCCGGAAGCCGGCTCTCTTGAGGGCGAGCTGCTTGCGCGCGTCGTCGGCACGTGCGAGCGCGTTGTCGTGGAATCGGCTGTCGAGCTCGATCACCAGTCGCCGCTCCGGCCACAGGCAGTCGACCTCAAAACCCGCCACGCGGGCATTCATCTCCGGCCGCTGGAACCCGTGCCGCTTGAAGAACTCAAGCGCCGTGTCCTCCAGCTCGCTGCGGGTGGGGGCGGCGTCCGCGAGCAGGGCGCGCAGCCTCGCACCCTGCGGGCCGGCGGCCTGCCGGTACAGCAACGGAATCGTCACCCGTTTCAGCACCAGCGCCTGGTTGACGGCCCGCCGCGCCTGCTTGGGCGCGAGAGTGCGGCTGATGTCGAGGAGGGTGCGGGCGGGTGTGGTGACGGGGATGCCTCTTCGCCATGTCATGTCTGCGGGGTCGAGGACATCGACGCAGTGCAGCCGGATGCCCGGCCTGCTTCTCACCCGCCGCGTCACCGTGACGTCGATCGGGCCGCCTGGGAATGGACGGAACTCGTAGTGGGCCACGGCGGCTGCATGGCTCAGCGCGGCTCCGTCCCCGATCGCGAGGACAGCAGCGATGAACAGTGCACGTTCGGTGAGCCTGCGGTGACCGACCGCGTAGACACCACGGTGAATCCGGTGCAACCTCCCGATCCGCACCCGGTACGCGATCTCGCCGTTGCTCATCCCGAGCCGCCGCAACTGCCCGACGTGAGCGACCCCGTGTTGCCGCAGCGCGAGAGCGGCGAGTCGCGCGTCAAGCGGGGTGCAACGTTGTGGTGAACTATTCATCAGAACGTTGCGCCAGGGTGCCCCGGGGCACCACACGGCACAGCACCCGAAGGTGACAACCCTGCGCCCGGTCCGATACAAACCGCGCATGGGAGAGATCGAGACGGTTGCGGAGGGTCTGGAGTTCCCCGAAGGGCCGGTGGCGCTCGGCGACGGGAGCGTGGTGGTCGTGGAGATCGCGCGCGGCACGATCACGCGCGTCGGCCCCGATGGAGAGAAGGAGGTCGTGGCCGAGCCCGGCGACGGCCCCAACGGCGCGGCCATCGGGCCGGACGGCAAGCTGTATGTCTGCAACAACGGCGGCACCTTCACCTGGGTGGACATGGGCGGGGTCCTGGCGCCCGGGCCGTTCGACCCGGTCGCGTACCGGGGCGGCCGCATCGAGCGCGTCGACGTCGACACGGGCGAGGTCGACGTGCTCTACGACTCCTGCGACGGCCGGCCGCTGCGCGGCCCCAACGACCTCGTCTTCGACGCCCACGGCGGCTTCTGGTTCACCGACCACGGCATCCGCGAGGAGCGCACCAGCGATCGCAGCCCGCTCTACTACGCCCGGGCCGACGGCTCGGACATCCGCGAGGCGGTGTTCCCGGTGGACGAGCCCAACGGCATCGGGCTGTCCCCGGACGGCTCCCGGCTGTACGCCGCCGAGACGTACACCGGTCGGGTGTGGTGGTGGGAGATCACGAAGCCCGGCGAGGTGGCCGAGGTCCCCGGGATCCTCCCGCACGGCGGCACGATCCTCCGCGGCATGGGCGGCGAGCGCTTCCTCCAGGGCCTCGACTCCCTCGCCGTGGACGGCGAGGGCTGGGTGTGCGTGGGCACCCTGCTCAACGGCGGCATCTCCTCGGTGTCCCCCGACGGCGGCACCGTCGAGTTCCTCGAGACGGGCGATCCCTTCACCACGAACATCTGCTTCGGCGGCGAGGGCTACCGCACGGCGTACATCACCCTGTCGGGCAGCGGCCGGCTGGCCAAGACGCAGTGGCCGCGTCCCGGCCTCCAACTGGCCTACGGCCGTTGATCAGCCCCGTACCTCGAGCAGCCGCAGCGCCGTCTCCAGCTCCGCGCGCCGCGCGGTGACCGGCCGCCCGAGCCGCTCCTCGACGGTGCGGAGCCGGTAGGCCACCGTGTGCTCGTGCACGCCGAGCACGGCGGCGGCGGCCGAGGCGTTCTGGCCGGTGGAGAAGTAGGCGCGCAGCGTCTGGCGCAGCCGGGCCGAGCGGGCATCGGCGCCGTCGAGGCCGTGCAGCTCGCGGGCAACGAAGGCGCGGGCGCGAGCGTCGTCGCCGGCCACCAGCGCCTCGAGCGCCACAGCGTCGTAGCGCGTGACGCCACCCACGCCACGCACGGCCACGCGGTGCGCGTCGCGCGCCTCGCGGTGGGAGCGGCGGAAGCCGTCGACGCCCGGAGCGGGGTCGCCGAGGGAGACGGTGGCGTCGAGCGGGGCCTCCAGCCGCTCCGGCAGCGAGAACGGGCGCGTGCGCCCGAGCCACGCCCACGCGCTGTCACCCGTCAGCGAGACCACCAGCCCGTGGGGGGCGTCCAGCCCCCGTCCGAGCTCGCGCACGGCCGCCTCCGGGTCGGGCCCGGACACCACCATCGCGAGATGCTCGAGCCTCAGGTCGTAGTCCAGCTCGCGCATGGCCTCGCCGGGATCGGGGTCGGCGCCGTCGAGCACGTCGCGCACGAGCTGGGTGCGGCGCTGCTCACGGGAGCGCATGAAGCGGTCGCGCTCCGCCGTGTACTCGTCCGTCACGAGCGTGGAGAGCCGGTCGACGTAGTCGAAGAAGTAGCGCGACCCGTCCTCCAGCGCCACGCGCCGTACACCCGGGTCGGCCGGCTCGCGTTCCACCGCGTCGAACCAGTGCTGCCACATGAGGGCGTGGGCCACCCGGTAGGAGCGTAGGAGCGCGGCCAGCGGCAGGTCGAGCCGGGCCGTGATGAGCGCGAGGTCGCGGGCATCCGGCGGGATGGCCTCGGGCAGCGCGCCGTCGCGGCCCATGTCCGCAAGCCCCTCGTCGATGTTCGCCCGGCACGAGGCGCGGACGGCCTCCCACAGCTCGGCGCCGTCGAAGTCGGCGAAGTCGGCGACCTCCACGCGGATCCGCTCGACCATGGCGTCGGCGAGCGCCTCGCCGTTTGCGAGGAAGCGGGCGGCGAGCGCCTCCAGCAGCGCGGTGCCCTGGCGCATCGGGGGAAGGGTACCTCCGCGGGTCATCCTGACCCGCGGTCTGATGGAAACGCCGGCATCCGGACGCGCGTGACCGGGCACGGCTGCGCGCCTCCTCCGCGGGTCAGGGTCACCGCTCTGACACCCCCACTCGTGCGCCAACCGCAACCCATCCCGGCCTGGGTGTGTTTCCATTGCTTGATGCCCCTCCGCCTCGCGCTGCTCGCGGCGCTCGCCTGCGTCGCGGCCGCAGCTCTATCCGCGCCCGCCGTCGCGGCCGAGCGCACCGGCCGCTATCTCGTCCTGCTCGACGAGGGAACGCAGGCGCGCAGCGCGTCGAGCGCGATCGCGCGCGCGGGCGTCCGTCAGGAGGGCCGCTCCATCCCCGCCCTCGACATCGTGACCGTGGACGGGCCGTCGAAGGCCATCCGTGCCTTGCGCCGCCAGCCCGGCGTCGCGCGCGTGGTTCCGGAGTACCGCCGCGAGTTCCGGCGCGAGCCCAACGACCCGGCCTGGACCGCCACCGAGTCCACCGGCCGCACCCCCGGCTCCACGCCGCTGCAGTGGTGGCTGCGGCGAGAGCGCTTCCCGGAGGCGTGGGACATCACGACCGGTGGCGGCGCCACGGTCGCGGTCATCGACAGCGGACTCGACGGCACCCATCCCGACCTGGCCTCGAGCGTGCGGTTCGGCGCCGCGTTCGGCGCCACCAGCCCGCTGCACGACGACGACGGCCACGGCACCCACGTGAGCGGCCTGGCCTGCGCCGCCACCGACAACGGCACCGGCGTGGCGTCGGCGGGCTACGGCTGCGAGCTGATCGTGATCAAGGCGCCGCAGCTGCGCGACGGCGACATCGTGCAGGGCATCATGCTGGCGGCCGACCGCGGCGCGGACGCCATCAGCATGAGCTTCGGCGGCGGCCCGCCCAGCCCCGCCATCGACCGCGCCATCGACTTCGCGCTGGAGCGTGACGTGGTGATGGTGGCCGCCGCCTCCAACGGGCCCGATCAGGACCAGGGCTCCCCCGGCTCCCAGCTGCAGCCGGGCAACGCGCCGGACCTGGACACGGGCCGCGGTCTCGTGGTCACCGCGGTCAACTTCGCGGACCGCCGGGCCGGCACCGGGCTGGGCCCCCAGATCTCCATGGCCGCCTACGGTTTCTTCGGCGGTGGCACCGACGGCCCGCCCGGCCTCCTCTCCAGCTATCCCGGCAACGCAACCCCGCGAGAGGGCAGCCTCGGAATCGCCGGCTGCGATTGCCGCACGACGGTGGACGATGACCCGCGCTACGCCTACCTCCAGGGCACCTCGATGGCCGTGCCGCAGGTGGCCGCCGCGGCGGCGCTGATCGGCGACCTCAACCCCGACCTCAGCGCGCGCGAGAAACTGCGCATCCTCAAGGAGAGTGCCCGGCGCGACGCCGGCTGGGAGCCCGACCTGGGCTGGGGCATCCTCGACGCCTACGCGGCGGTCGACGCCGCCCGCCGCGAGGACCGCACCGACCCCCGCAGCGTCATCCGCTCCCGCAAGCAGCACCGCATGGACCGCCGCCGCTACATCCGCATCCGCGTGCGCGGCAGCGATCCGAAGGGCCACACCGCGCTGGTGCCGTCCGAGATCGACTACGTGGACGTCTACGGCAAGCGCCAGGGGGAACGCGGGTACGACCGGGTCCGCCGGCTGCGCAAGCCCGGCATCGCGAAGATCCGCATCAGCCGCCCCGGCGTGTATCGCTTCTACACGCGCGCGGTGGACGAGGACCGCAACCGCGAGGCCCTGCCGCGCCGCGCGGACCTCGTCACGCGCGTGAGCCGCTAGCGCCCGAGGAGGAGCGCTTGGCCTTCGCGCCGGAGCCGGCCTTGGCGGAACGGCTGCTGCCCTTCGCCGGGCGGCTGTTGCCCTTCGCCGGGCGGCTGTTGCCCTTCGCCGGCGCGGCCTTCGCCGAGCGCTCGCGCTTCCCTCCCGCCGCCGCCAGCAGCTCCGCGAGCGCGTCCCCCATGTAGCCGCCGAGCTCCTCGAGGTCCGGCATCGCGTCGTAGTCGCCGAGCAGGCCGAAGTCCACGCGGCCGTTGTAGCTCATGATCGCGATGGCCAGCGCGTGGTTCTCCGGCAGGAACGCCACCGGGATGAGCTGCTGCATCTCGCGGCCGAGCAGGTAGAGGGGGAACTGCGGTCCCGGCACGTTGGTCACGATCAGGTTGAACAGCCGGGTGGAGAAGTTCACGCGCGACGCCTGCGCCAGCAGCGTGGGCGGCGCGAAGTCCTGGAGGTTGGAGATGACCTCGGCGCCGAGCGCCTGCTTGGACTCCTTGAGCCCGTCCATCGACGCGCGCACGATGCCCAGCCGCTCCACCGGGTCGACGCAGTACACGGGCAGCGGGCCGCGCATCACCGAGATCTGGTTGCCAAGCGAGTCCTTCTGGCTCTCGGTGCGGATGGACACCGGGACGAGCGCTCGCAGCTCCAGCCCCTCCGTGCGCACGCCGCGCGTGCGCAGCCAGCGGGCGATGGCCCCGGACACCACCGTGAGCACGACGTCGTTCACCGTGCCGCCGAGCTCGTTCTTGATCGCCTTGAAGTCCGCGAGGCTCGACTCCACCCACGCGATGCGGCGGTGCGGGCCGATGGGCACGTTGAGCGGGACCTCGGGAGCCGGGTTGAGCTCGGCCCAGACGATCTCGCCCACGCCCTCGGCCGCCTCACGGGCCCGGTCGAGCGAGCCCTGCGGGTCCGCGGCCACACCGGCGGCGCGCCTCGCCAGCCGGAACGGCGTGCGGATGAGGCCCTTCACGCCCTCGCCCACGAGCTCGGCGTCCGACGGCTCCGGTGAGGGCTCCCAGGGCTCGGCCGCGGGCGTCTCCGCCGGAACGGGGGAGAGGTCGAAGAGGACGCTGGCGATGTCCACGCCCGCGACGCCGTCGATGAGCGCGTGGTGTGTCTTGGACACGATGGCGAACCGATTTCCCTCCAGTCCCTGGATCAGCCAGATCTCCCACAGCGGCTTCGAGCGGTCGAGCCGCTGCGAGTGGATGCGCCCCGCGAGGTTGCGCAGCTGCTCGATCGAGCCGGGGGAGGGCAGCGCGGTGTGGCGGACGTGGTAGCTGAGGTTGAAGCGGGGATCGTCGATCCAGAACGGGCGGCCCATCTCGAAGCGGGGGACCGCGAGCTTCTGGCGATAGCGCGGCACGAGGTGCAGGCGCGACTCGATGTGCGCCAGGAAGTCCTCGTAGCTGGGCGGCGGCCCCTCGAAGAGCACGATCCCGCCCACGTGCATGTGCGAGCTCGACTGTTCCTGGTGGAGAAAGGAGGCGTCGATCGCGGTGAGACGGTCCTTGTGGCGGGTCTGCGCCATGGAGGGACTCTACCCGGCCACAATGCACGTATGCGCACCCCGCTCATCGTGCTTCTCGTGCAGGTGGTCATCGGCCTCGGCTTCGTCGCGTTCGTGCTGCTCGGCGGCCTCCCTGGCAACGACGCCGACGACGCCAACGGCACGACGGCCGCGTCCGCGGCGCGCGCGCCCAACCGCTTCGACGGCGCTGCGGCCTTCCGCTTTCTGCGGTACCAGGTGCGCCTCGGCGAGCGCCCGGCGGGCTCGCGCGCCTCGCGCACGCTGGCCGCGCGGCTCCGGCGGGAGCTGCCGCGCGGGCGCTACCAGCGGGTGCCGGGCGGGCTGCGCAACGTCGTGGGCACCGTGGCGGGAACCGACCGTGGCCGCGTGGTGGTGGTGGGCGCCCACTACGACACCAAGGACATAGACGGGTTCGTGGGAGCCAACGATGGCGCGTCGGGCACCGCCGTGCTGCTGGAGCTGGCGCGCACGATCAAGCCGCGGACCGTGGGCCCCACGCTGAAGTTCGTCTTCTTCGACGGCGAGGAGTCACCGCGCGGCACCCCGGACTCGCGCTTCGCGGAGGAGGGGCTGCGGGGCAGCAAGGTGGCCGCCCGGGCCTACCGCGATGCCGAGGCCATGATCCTGCTCGACTTCGTGGGCGACCGCGACCTCTCGATCCCGAGGGAGGGCGACCGGGCGCTGTGGAGCAAGCTGCGCGCCGCGGCGCGCCGCGCCCACACGCTGCGCTACTTCCCCGCCGAGACAGGGCCGGGAGTGATCGACGACCACACCCCCTTCCTGGAGCGCGGCATCCCCGCCATCGACCTCATCGACTTCGATTTCCCCTGCTTCCACCGCACCTGCGACGACCTCTCGGCGGTCTCCCGCCGCAGCGTGGACGCCGTGGGAGAGACAGTGCTGCTCATGCTTTCTAGACTCTGAGGTCGTGGCCCTCGCCCCCGACAAGCTGCTGCTGGCCGCCCCGCGCGGGTACTGCGCCGGGGTGGACCGCGCCGTGCAGACGGTGGAGCGCGCGCTCGAGCTCTACGGCGCGCCGGTCTACGTCCGCAAGGAGATCGTCCACAACAAGCACGTGGTGGAGGAGCTCAAGGAGCGCGGCGCGATCTTCGTCGAGGAGCTCGACGACTCCATCCCCGAGGGCGCCGTGACCGTCTTCTCGGCCCACGGCGTCTCTCCGGCGGTGCACGACGACGCGCAGCGGCGCTCCCTCCAGACGATCGACGCCACCTGCCCGCTCGTCACCAAGGTGCACGTGGAGGCCAAGAAGTTCGCCGCCCAGGGCTACACCATCGTCCTGGTGGGCCACGCCGGCCACGAGGAGGTGGAGGGCACGATGGGCGAGGCGCCCGACCACATCGTGCTGATCGAGACCGAGGACGACGTCGACCGCCTCGAGGTGGAGGACCCGGACAAGGTGGCCTTCATCTCCCAGACCACGCTGTCGGTGGACGAGACCAACGCCATCATCCTGCGGCTGCGCGAGCGCTTCCCCAACATCGTCGGGCCCCGCACCGACGACATCTGCTACGCCACCACCAACCGCCAGATGGCCGTGCGCCAGATGGCCCGCGAGTGCGACCTCGTGCTGGTCATCGGCTCGCGCAACTCCTCGAACTCCAACCGCCTCGTGGAAGTGGCCCGGGCGCACGGCGCCGAGTCGCACCTCATCGACAACGAGGCCCAGGTCGAGGAGGAGTGGCTCGAGGGGGCGCGCGTGGTGGGCATCAGCTCCGGGGCCAGCGCTCCCGAGGAGCTGGTGCAGCGGCTGGTGGGCTTCTTCCGGGAGCGCGGCACCGACGACGTGTCGGAGTTCGAGGTCGTGCAGGAGGACGTGCGCTTCATGCTCCCCAAGACCATCCGCAGGGAGCTCGCGGCACGCGCATAGGGCCGCTCGTGGTCAGGCCATCCCGGCCGCCACGCTCGCCGTCCCGGCTGCCACCACGAGCGCGAGCCCGAGCGCGTGGAAGCGTCGTGCCGGCAGGCGCGTGAACACGCGACGCCCGGCGGCATGCCCGACGACGGTAACCGGGGCCAGCAGCGCGATCACGGCCGGGTCGAAGGCGCGGCCGGCGCCGCCGAGCAGCGCGAGCGCGACGGCCCCGAGGGCGTTCAGGGCGAGGAAGCTCGCGGCCAGCGAGTCCCGCAGCTCCCCGGGCCGGGCGCCCCGCGCACGCAGCCACAGGACGAGCGGGGGCCCGTTCACGCTCGTGGCGGTCGTGAGCGTGCCGGCGAGCAGCCCGACCGGGTAGCTCGAAGCGCGGCCGGCCGGGTGGTGCGGCGCGGGCTCCGCGCGAAGCACGGCCTGCGCCCCCGCCGCGGAGAGGACCCCCGCTCCGACGAGCACCTGAAGCGTCGGCTTGGGCAGCGCGTCGAGAATCGCCACGCCGGCGGCCACGCCTGGCACGGCGCAGGCGATCATCGGCCCGACGTCGGACCGGCGCACGTCCGTCGGCCGGCGCTCGCCGAGCAGCACGAGGAGGTTGAGGCCGGCGCCGAGCACGAGCAGCGTCCCCACCGCCTCGTGCGGCGAGAGAGCCGCGAACAGCGCCGGCCCGGCCACGAGCGCGAATCCGAAGCCGCCGGCCGACTGCAGCAGGGCTCCGAGCGCGGTGGCGGCGGCCACGGCGGCGAGTGTCTCGGGCCCCACGCTCAGACGTGGTGGTCGCGCATCACGGCGCCTTCGGCGTGAACTGGAAGCCGTGCACGCGCAGCCCGGCCGACTCGGCCACGATCGTGCCGTCGGTCTCGTACGGGCCGGGCTGCTCCACGTCCTCGCCCGACAGCACCACCCATGCTCCGCCGGCATCGAAGCGCACGCTGATGCCGGCGCCCGCGTCTGCCGCCTCGAGGTAGTCCGGGCCCTCGAGCCAGTCGCGCACGAGCTCCACACGCGAGCGATCGGCGGGCAGCACGATGTCGGCCGTCTGGGCGGCCAGCTCCGCGCCGGGTGCATCCTCGGGGCGCAGCGGGTCGAGCGTGCCCTCCGGCAGCTCCACGCGGGGGTCGAGCTCGCGCAGCGTGTCGCGGATGGCCAGCTCGGCCTGCTCGTAGTCGCCCTCGCCGTAGTGGATGTAGCGCAGCTTGCCGTCGGGGCCGAACAGGTAGCGGGCGGGCCAGCCCTTGTTGCCGTACTCGCGCCAGAGCACCAGCTCGGGGTCGAGCACGACCGGGTGCTCGATCTCGAGCCGCTCCGCCGCGCGGCGTGCGAGCTCGGGGTCGCGCCCGAACGAGTAGCCGGGCGCGTGCACGCCGATCACCCGCAGCCCCAGGTCCCCGTAGCGCCGGTGCCAGGCCTGCGTGTAGGGGAGGGTGCGCAGCGAGTTCACGCGCGCGAAGTCCCAGAACTCCACGAGCGGGCAGGCGCGGTTCACGAGGCCGTCCATCTTGAGGAAGGCCACGTTGATCCACTCCAGCTCGCGCGGGAACTCGGGCGCGTGCAGCTCTGACGTGGGAGGCGTCCGCATCGCGCAGATAGGATCCACGATCCGTCGCCGATCCGACCCTAAGGGGGCCCCACATGGAGTTCTTCGACCGGCTGGAGGAGGTCCGCACCCGCTGGAACGTCCTCGAGCATCCGTTCTACCAGCGCTGGAGCCGCGGTGAGCTCACGCGCGAGGAGCTCGGCTTCTACGCGGGCGAGTACCGCGAGGCGGTCGTCGCGCTGGCCGAGGCCACCCGCATCACCGCGCGCGCCTGCGAGCCGGGCGTCCGCGCGGAACTCGACGAGCACGCCGCCGAGGAGGAGGCGCACGTCGACCTCTGGGACGACTTCGCCGCCGCCGCCGGCGCGCCGGCGGGCATCGAGCCGCGCCCCGAGACGCACGAGTGCACGCGTGCCTGGACCGCCGCCGGCGACGCGCTGGAGGGGCTCGTCACGCTCTACGCCATCGAATCCGGCCAGCCGGCCATCTCGCAGACCAAGCTCGAGGGCCTGGTGGAGCACTACGGCATGACACCGGAGTCGCCGGCCACGGCGTATTTCGAGCTGCACTCCGAGCGTGACCACGAGCACGCCGCGCAGTCGCGTGCGCTGATCGAGGAGCGTCTGGACGAGGCCGATGCCGAGCGCCTCGTCGCCGCCGCCGAGCGTGTTCTCGCCGGCAACTGGGCGCTGCTCGACGGCGTCGAGCGCCGCTTCGGGCGCTAGCCCGTCGCGCCTCCCCCGCGGGGGAGGCTCTCTCCAGGCTCAAGAAAGTCGCTCGACCTTCCGAAGATCGGAGGGTTAGGCGACTTTCGCCATGACCGGTGTCATCCAAGGAGGGCTGTACGTTGCGAAAGCTTGTGATCGGCGCCCTTGTCGGCGCCCTGGCCCTGGCGGTCGCCGGCATCGCGACGGCCGGGACGAAGAACGGCGTCACATTCGTGACGAAGTACTCGACGACGACGCCCGGTGCGCCCACCGGCTTCACCACCAGCATCGAGGGCGCTGCGCGTGACGCGCAGGGCCGGCTGGACCCGGCGAACCGCGTGATCGTCAACTTCCAGCGCGGGACGAAGTTCGACACCGCGGTGCCCGCCCGCTGCGACGAGGACACGCTGCGGGAAGAGGGCGTCGCCGGCTGCCCGCGAAGGAGCATCGTGGGCAGCGGCAGCGCGGAGGCGATCTCCGGCCTGGCCGCCATCGACCCGATCCAGGAGGAGATCACCGCGGTGAACACCCGCGGCGGGATCATCTTCTACCTGACCGGGCTGCAGACGCTGATCCTCGAGGGCAAGCTGCGCGGCAGCCGGCTCACGGTGGACGTGCCGCCGCTGCCGATCCCCGGCAACCCGAAGGGCGCCGTCCTCACGAAGTTCGAGCTGAAGATCAAGCGCATCCGCCGCGGCCGGCGCGCGTACGTGACCACGCCGCGCACCTGCAGCCGGCGCTGGACCGTGCGCGCGACGTTCCAGTACCCCAACGTCGACGACATCCGCAGCATCCCGTCGAACACCCGCTGCAAGAAGCCGCGCCGCAGCCGCCGCTAGCACGAGCGCAGCTGCTGCTCCCGAGACGGCCCCGCTCCGGCGGGGCCGTCCGTCGTAGGGGGTCAGCCCGCCAGCGCGCGGATGAGGTCCGGCGACACCCACAGCTCCACGAACGCGGCCGCCACCAGCACGGGCACGGCGACCGCCACGGTGGCGAAGGTCGCGGCCAGCAGCTCGTGCCAGCGGCGGCGGCGGCTCGCGAGGGTCCAGGCGGCGAGCGGGAGGAAGAGCGCCGCGAGCTCCGGGAGCGCGTGGGGGAGCAGGCCGGCGATCAGCAGGGCGGGGGAGAGGCCGAGCTGTGCCGAGAGGGTGGAGGCGAAGCTGCCGAGCACGTAGGCCTGGGTCGTGAGCGAGAACAGCGTGGCCGCTGCCACGAACAGGATCGCGAAGGGCCCCGCCAGCTCGTGCACGCGCCGCCAGACGCCGCTGTGCTGCTCTGCGGTCAGCGGCATGGAGCTGCCCGCGATGAAGCCGGCCACGCACGCCAGCGCGTGAAGGGCGAGCACGAGCCCGTTGCCGAGGAAGATCGGGCCGAGGTCGGCAGCCCTGGCCTGGCGCGTCACTCCGGGCAGCTGGAGCCCCGACGGGTCGGGGGAGGTCAGCGCCGCCACGGCCCACACCGTGAGCAGCAGCCAGGCGGCCACCGCGAGGCTCAGCAGGGCCCACGAGCGCAGCACGGCCCAGGGCGCGCCGCGCCAGCGCTCGAGCGTCTTGCGCGTGTCCCGCAGCCCCTGCGCCAGCACGAGGTCCTTCGTCCTCACGAAGGCTGCATCGGCAGGGCGGGCCGAGCGGCTTAGGCTAGCCTGATTTCCTCTGATCCCATGGGCGTCCGGCTCGACAGCATCGCGAAGTCCTTCGGCCCCACCCGGGCCGTCGCGGGCGTGAGCCTCGAGATTCCGCCGGGAGAGCTCTTCGCCGTGCTCGGGCCCTCCGGCTGCGGGAAGACCACCCTCCTGCGCCTGATCGCCGGGTTCGAGCGTCCCGACGCCGGCTCGGTGGCGGTGGGCGAGCGCCTGATGGCCGGCCCCGGCGAGTTCGTGCAGCCGGAGCGACGCCGTATCGGCATGGTGTTCCAGGACTACGCCCTCTTCCCGCACCTCGACGTCGAGCGCAACGTGGCCTTCGGCCTGCCCCGCGGCGACCGCGACCGCGTGCGCACCACGCTCGAGCTCGTGGGCCTCCAGCACAGGGCCGGCCGCTACCCGCACGAGCTCTCGGGCGGCGAGCGCCAGCGCGTGGCGCTCGCCCGGGCGCTCGCGCCCGAGCCCGAGGTCGTGCTGCTCGACGAGCCCTTCTCCAGCCTCGACGCCACATTGCGGGCCGACCTGCGGCGAGAGGTCGAGCTCATCCTGCGCGAGGCCGGGGCCACCACGATGCTCGTGACCCACGACCAGGAGGAGGCGCTCTCCCTGGCCGACCGCCTGGCCGTGATGCGCGAGGGGCGGATCGTGCAGGTGGGCGCGCCCGAGGACGTCTACGCCCGCCCCGCCGACCGCTGGGCCGCGCAGTTCGTCGGCGAGGTCAATGTGGTGTCCGGCGTCGCGCGCGGGAGCGCGGTGGACACCGAGCTCGGCAGCTTCGGCGTGCCGGGAGACGCCGTGCCCGGCGGCCCGGTGCACGTGGCCGTGCGCCCCGAGCAGCTGGTGCTGCGCGGCGACGCCCAGGGCAACGCCGAGGTGCTGGAGCGCGAGTTCCGCGGCCACGACGTGCTCTACCGGCTGCGCCACGAGGCGGGCCGCACCGTGCTGGTGCAGCTCCCCTCGGTGGAGCTCTACGACGTGGGCCAGCGCGTGTTCGTGCGCCCGGCGCCGGCGGCGGTCGCGCCCGTCGTGGATTGAGCGAAGGGAGCGGACGCTCGGCTGACCGGCAGGCTGTCCGTCCGGCCGATCATCGGCAGGAGCGCGCCGGGCCGCAGCCGCAGCCGGGACGCCGTCCCGGCCGAGAGCTCGAGCGCGCAGACATCGCTGCGACGCAGCGGGGCCGGCACGCGGCACTCCGGATGGTCGTCCAGCGCGCTGCGCGGCGGGCGCTCACCGCCGAGCCGCACGATGCGCCGAGGTGGGAGGTGGTGGCGGATCGCGAGCACGCGCATTCCCGATCCCCCGCCCACGGGAGCGACGAAGACCACGTCGATGGTGAATCGCATGCCCCAGGTGTGCACGCTGCGACAGCGCGGGATCATCAGAGCGGGCCGCAGCGCCCGGCGCGCCAGCGCGAAGCCCAGCAGCCGCGCGCCGGCGCTGCTCGCCTCGAGGAGCTCGAGCAACTCGCCCGCGGGAGTGCCGAGCACGACCGTCGTGCAGTGGCGAAAGCGTCGCATGATTCTGGAAGCGCCCGCCGCATTGGAATTCGCCCCTATCCCATCTCGAGCAGGCGCAGGTCGTGTGCCAGGCGCTCCGGGGTGGTCTTGTCTAGCGGGAAGCCCACGCGCTGGAAGCCGCGCGGGTCCACGAGCACGGTGCGCGCCTGGTGCTCCTCCTTCACCGACTGCGGGCGCACGGCGTAGGCGTCCCAGAGCGGCCCGAGCTCTTCGCGGGAGCCGAGCACGAAGTCGATCCGGCCCACCAGCCGGTTCTCGGCCAGGAAGCGGCGGGCGGAGTCCGGCGTGTCGTTGGCCGGGTCCACCGCGATGGCCAGCGCGGGCACGTCGTGGCCGAGCTCGTCGAGCGCTCCCACCACCTGGTGCGCCTGCGGCGGGCAGGTGTCGTCGCAGTCGGTGTAGAGGAAGGTGACCACCACCGGCCGGCCGCGCAGGTCGCGCATCCGGATGGTGTCGCCGTCCTGGTTCTCCAGCGCGAAGTCCGGGGCCCGCACGCCGGCGGGAATGCGCGCGCCCTCGAAGCCCTCCGAGGCGGCCGGCGCCGCGTCCTCTCTCTCCCCCGAGGCGGCCAGCGCCATCGCGCCGGCCGCGAGGGCGGCCACGAGCACGAGCGCTGTGGCGATGCGGGGGTTCACCGACGAGCCAGGGTAACCACAGCGCAGTGCGTCGAGACCGTCATCGACCCCGCATACCGGGGCAAATGACGGTTTCGCCGTGGAACCGTGGCGGGCGACCTCGAGCTCAGGACGTTCTGGAGCTCCCTCAAGCCTCGATCAGCCCGCGGCGGATGGCGTAGCGCACGAGCTCCACGCGGTCGCGCATGCCGAGCTTGGCCAGCAGGTTGGCGCGGTGGGACTCAACGGTCTTCTCGGACACGCCGAGCACGCCGGCGATCTGCCGGTTGGTGTGCGCCTCGGCGATCAGCTTCACAACCTGCAGCTCGCGAGCGGTCAGGGGATCGCGAACCGGCTCGGCGTCCCAGTCGCGAGCCATGGGGGAGACGAACGCCTCGCCGCGCGCGACGGCTCGCACGGCGTCCACGAGGTCGATGTCGGCCTGGCTCTTGAGCACGTAGCCGCCCGCCCCGGCGTCGAAGGCGTCGGACATGTAGCGCTCGTCGTCGTGCATCGAGAGCAGGAGCACGCCGGTGCCGGGCAGCCGTGCGCGGATCTCCCGCGCGGCCTGCGTGCCCGTGAGCCGGGGCATGGAGAGGTCGAGGATCGCCACGTCGGGGCGCTCGGCCAGAGCCAGCTCCAGCGCGTGCGCGCCGTCCTCGGCCTCGGCCACGACGCGCATCCCCGGCTGGCGCTCGATGAGCATCCGCACGCCGGAGCGCACGATGCCGTGGTCGTCTGCCACGAGGATGCGGAGCATCAGGCCGGCACCCGCAGGGTCACGCGCGTCCCGCGGCCGCGCCCGCTCGAGAGCTCCAGCTCGCCGCCCACCAGCCGCGCGCGCTCGGCCATCCCCTCGAGCCCGAGCCCGCCGCCGCCGGCCGGCGAGCGGTCGAAGCCGCTCCCGTCGTCGCGGACGATCAACTCGACGGAGTCCCCGGACTCGGTGAGGGCCACCTCCACGTGTGCGGCGGCGGCGTGGCGCCCCGCGTTCGTCAGCGCCTCCTGCGCGACCCGGTAGACCACGAGCTGGCTGTCGTCCGAGAGGGTCGAAACGTCGCCGCCGGTCACGAAGGTCGCCCGGATCCCCGTCTGCTCGCGGAAGCGCCGCACCTGGCCCTGGAGGGCCGGCACCAGGCCGTGGTCATCGAGCGCCGCGGGACGCAGCTGGCGCGCCAGCGCGAGCAGCTCTTCCATCGCCTGACCCGCGAGCCGCTTGGTCTCGAGCAGGTCCTCGGACAGCCCGGCGGGGGCGTCCTGGGCGAGCGCCTCCAGGCGCATGGTGATCGCGGCGAGCGCCTGGTTGGCCTCGTCGTGCAGGTCGCGCGCGATCCGCTTGCGCTCGGCCTCCTGGGCGCGCAGCACGAGCCGGCCGCTGCGGTTGCGCTCCTCCTCGATCCCCTCCAGCAGACGCCGGAACGACGCCGCCAGGCGCTCGATCTCCTCCGGTCCGCCGGGAGGCGCCACGAACCGGCCGGGGTCCGCGGGATCGAGCGCCTCCACGCGCGCGATGAGCCGCTCGAGCGGGTCGAAGCGGCGCCGCAGCAGGATGAAGTTCACGAGCAGCACGAGGATCATCGACATCGCCACGACCAGGTACTCGCGCCGCTGCTCCGCGACGTCGAGGGAGGACAGCGCGGTGGCGGCGAACAGCACCGCGAGGAACAGCAGGAGGTTGGCGGCGAGGACGCGCTGGAGGAGTGTGTCGCGGCGGGTCATGGCGAAGATGGGGTCCAGACCCCATATCGGCAGGCCGGCGCGCGGCCGACACCATGGGTACCGCAGCACAACTTCGGGTCTGAACAGACGGGGCGCCGGCCGGCGCCCCGTCTCGTGCCCGGCAAGCCGGTTTCGCGCGCCGTTCACGCTGCTCGCACGCGCACCTGCCACGCTCGGGACGCGATGGTGATGATCCTGTCCCCGCACCTCGACGACGCGGTCCTCTCCTGCTGGCAACTGCTCGCGGGCCCCGGGGAAGTGCGGGTGATCAACGTCTTCGACGGCTCGCCGCCGCCGGGCACCCCGCCGCCGTGGTGGGACACGATCACGGGTGCGACCGATCCCCGCGAGCGGTTGCTCGAGCGCCGGGAGGAGGACCGGGCAGCGCTTGGCGGGATCGGCCGCTCTGCGCTGGGACTCGGCTTGCTCGATGCCCAGTACCGGGACGAGGAGGTGCCGGTGAGCATGCTGGTCGCACGCCTGGGCGAGCACGTGCGGGCGGGCACGACGGTGTGCGCTCCGGCGGCGATCCATGCCCACGAGGATCACCGGCTGGTGCGCGCCGCCGCGATCGAGCTGGCACGCGGCGGACTGCCGCTCGTGCTCTACGCCGACCTGCCCCATGCGATCCGGCATGGCTGGCCCGGTTGGGTGAGCGGTGAGCCGGATCCGCTCGCCGCCGCACAGGACTGGACCGCCGCGCTCGAGCAGGCCGGGCTTGCGGTGGAGCGCCTCGTGCCGCGCGTGCGGCCGCTCGACGCGGAGGCGCGCGGGCGCAAGCTGCGAGCCGTGGGCGCATACCGCACTCAGCGCGCGGGGCTGGACGCGCTCGCGTTTGCTCCGCTGGAGGTGCCCGGGACGCTGGCCTACGAGGTCACCTGGGAGGTGCCGCGCTCCGCACTGCCGTCAGCGGGCCGCCCGGAGGCCCTCGGCGAGCCGGTCGTCTCCGACCCCGGCGGCGAGGCGCTCGACCAGCCCGCGTGAGTCCGCCTGTAGCCGCTTCGCGTCGTCACCGGAGGCGGTGCGCCCGGATGCGGCCAGCGCCTCCCACTCGATCCCGGGCAGCCCGTGGCGCGCCGAGATGTCCCTCGCGCGGCTGAAAAGGTCGGCGGCCGCCCGCTGGTGGCCGCCGCCCTCCCGGCACAGGCCGAGGACGAGTGCCGCCGAGCCGGCCGCCTCATGCCACCCGGACCGTTCTGCCGCCGCGAGCACGGGAGCCAGCAGCTCCTCGCCGCGCTCGGGCCGGCCGGCCGCCGCGTGGAACCTCCCGAGCGCCACGGTGGCACCGAAGCCGAAGAGGAAGGCACCGCCGGGCGGCGCGGCCGTGGACGCGAGCAGATCCTCCGCGACGCCCGCCGCCTCCGCTGCGCCCTCCGGGTCGTCCCCGAGCCAGCGCGCCCAGGCAAGGTGCCCCGTGACCCTGTAGCGGTCCGAGCGGGTGGCGGCGCTCTCCGCGCCGGCCTCGAGTAGCTCCCTGGCGTCCCCGGCCGCGCCCAGGTCGAGCATGGTCCACCCGAGCGAGGCGCAGGTCCAGGCCTTCCAGCCGGTTCCGGCGGTCGCGGCCTCGACGGCGGAGCGGCCCGCGGCGAGCGCCTGCTCGTAGTGCCCCTGACTGCGGGCCAGCCAGCCCGTGGCATCGCGTATCAGGGGGAGGGTGAGCGCGTCGCCGATCCGGCGGTTGATGGCGAGTGCTTCCTCCAGCCGCTGCGCCGCGTCGTCCCAGAGCGTGGAGGCCAGCGGCGCGAATGACGACTCGAGCAGGGTCCATTGCAGATACCAGAGGTCCCCGTCGCGGCGCTCGATCTCGCCGAGCTCGCGGGTCAGCGCCTCGAGGCGTTCCACGTCCCCGAGCTTGAGTGCCGCGAGCTTCAGGCCGTCCAGGGCCCGCGCGAGATCGCGGTCGTCTCCGGTCTTGCGCGCCAGGCCGAGCGCGCTCTCGCCGTCCTCGAGCGCGCGCGTGAGGTCGAGCTGGTTCGAGTGGACGAGCGCCAGGCGGCTCAGGATGGACACCTGCGCCGTCTCGTCTCCGAGCTCCTGCGCGATCTCGAGCGCCGCGCGGTGCCGGGCGGCCGAGCTCACCGCGTCGAACTGCATGTCAGCCACGGCCGTGAGGTTCAGGGCCTCCATCTCGAGCTGCCGGTCGCCCGCGGCGCGCGCGGCCTCGAGCGCCGTGCCGTAGTCGGCCCGGGCGGCCTCGGTGTCGCCGACCACGTGCCGCATCCAGCCGCGGTCGGCATGCAGGCGCCGGATCCGGGCGTCGCCGGAGGGGACCAGACCGAGCTGCGCTCCGAGCTCGAGTGCTTCGCCGTACTGCTTCACCGCCGCCTCCACCGCGTGCGCTCTCGCTGCCGTGGCTGCGGCGGTGCAGCGGTACTCGAAGCTGCGCTCGGCCTCGCCTGCCGCGGCGAAGTGCCGGGCGAGTGCTCCCGCGTGCTCCTCGAGGTGTCCGGCGTGCAGCCCTTCGAGCGCCTCGCCCACTCGCCGATGCAGCCTTGCGCGCCGGGTTGCCGAGAGCTGTTCCTCGATGGTCTCCCGGATCAGCGCGTGGGCGAACGCGTAGCGGCCGGGCACATCCGGGGACTCGACCACCGCGTGCTCGCCGATGGCGCGCTCCATCAAGTCGAGCACGTCGTCGTCACTCGTCCCGGTGGCCCTCGCGACCGCCTCGAGCTCGAACTCCCGGCCGATCACGGCGGCGGTGGCCAGCGCCCGGCGGGCCGGCTCGTCGAGCCGGCGCAGTCGCCGCAGCACGAGGTCCTTCACGCTCTCGGGCACGGCCAGCTCACCCTCCTCGTCGAGGTGGCGCACGATCTCCTCCACGAAGAAGGGGTTGCCCTCGGTTCGCTCGGCCACTGCGCCGGCGAGCGCCTGGTCGACGTCCGCGTCCGTCCGTGCCCGGATGAGCGCGGCCACGTCGCCGGGCTCGAGCCCCGATAGCGAGATCGTCTCCAGCATCCGCGCGCGGCGCAGCTCCGCGAGCGTGCCGGCCAGCGGATGGTCGCGGTCCACCTCGGTCTCCCGATACGTACCCAGCACCAGCAGCGGCACGTCCTGCGCCGCGCGGGCGACATGCCGCAGTAGGAGCAGGGATGGCGAATCCGCCCAGTGGAGATCGTCGAGCACGAGGATCATGGGCCGCGTCCGGCTCGCCTCACGCAGGAGCGAGGCCACCGCGTCGAAGAGCAGGTAGCGCTCGCCCTCGGGATCCTCCCGCCGCCCGTCCGGCTCCGCGCCGCCGGCAAGCTCGGGCACCAGCCGCGCCAGCACCCCCCTGCGGGCTCCCACCTGAAGGCGCAACTCGTCGGGCGGGCAGGCGGCCACGTAGTGGCGCAGGGCCTCCACGAACGGCCCGTACGGGATCAGCGGCTCCTCGTAGCTGCGGCCGAGCAGCACCGTGGCGCCGCGCTCGTGCGCCCCGCAGCACAGCTGCGCGACCAGCCTCGTCTTCCCGATCCCCGGCTCGCCGGCCACCGCGACGACACCCGGGTGGCCCGCGGACGCCTCGGCCCAGGCCCTCTCCAGCCTCCCGAGCGGCGCCTCGCGGCCGACGAACTCTCCCTGCTCGCGCGCAAGGTCCGCCGGCAGGGGCACGCGCTGCTCGCCCACGGGCTCCCACGCAAGCTCGCAGGCCGCCACCGGCCTGGAGATGCCCTTCAGCGCCAGCTCCCCCACCGGCCGGAAGCCAAAGCCGCCCCGGTTCCCGATCAGCGCGGGCACGAGGTCGGAGGCCAGGATCTGACCGCCCTCGGCGCGGTCGCAGAGCCGCTTGGCCACGACGACCGGGGTGCCGAAGTAGTCGCCCTCGTCGCGGATCGGCTCACCCACGTTGAGGCCGACGCGCACCTGCAGCCAATCGTGCCCCTCGCGCGCGCTGTGGCGGTGCACCGCCTGCTGGATCCCGATCGCGCACGCCGCGGCGTCGAGGCTGCCGCCGAACGCCACCATGAGCCCGTCGCCGAGGTTCTTCACCTCCTGGCCGGCGTGGCTGAGAGCCACCTCGCGCAGCAGCCCGAAGTGCACGCGGCGCAGCCGCTCCGCCTCGTCGTCGCCCAGGCGTTCGAGCAGCTCGGTGGAGCCCACCAGGTCGGTGAAGAGGAGGGTGACCGTCCCGGCGGCCGGGGCCGGCTGCCCGGCCGCGGCGGGCGTCTCGGCACGGAGGTCCTCCACCAGCGCCCTGGTGGCCGCCGACGGCACGATCCGCAGCTCCGTGCGCAGCCGCTCCGCGTGGCGCTCATAGGCGCGCAGGGCGGCGGCCCGGTCACCGCTCGCGGCCAGGCGCCGGATCAGCTCGCGCTGGCTCTCCTCCACCAGCGGGTCGAGTGCCGTCATCCGCCGTGTGTGCGTGAGGGCGGCGGCCATGTCGCCGGCCTCCTCGGCCTCGGTGGCGAGCAGCGCGAGCAGCTCCGACACGCGCTCGCGCCACTCGTCCCGCGCAGCCAGGATCCACTCGTCGTCGAGCCCCGCGAGCACGTCTCCGCGCCAGAGCTCGAGTGCCTCCGCGCGCCGGCCGCTCTCGGCCAGCCGCCCGAACTCGGCCGCGTCCGTCCACACCTCCGTGCCCTCGGCAAGTCCGACGCGGTCGCGGGTTGCCACGAGATAGCGGTCGGCGTCCGCCCCGAGCGAGCGGCGCAGCGCCGACAGCGCGGCGCGCAGGCTGGTGCGCGCGCTCTCGTCGAGCACGTCGGGCCAGAAGCGGGCTGCCAGCTCGGAGCGCGCATGCGCGCGCGGCTCCAGGGCGAGCGCTCCGAGCAGGGAGCACGCCCTGCGGCTGCTTGGCGGGTCCACCGGGGTCCCGTCGAGCTCGAGCGCCAGCTCGCCCAGCACGCGCACCGCCAGCATGGCGCAAGCCTACGCGGCTTCCACCGGATTCACGTTGCTTTCGCGCTGGGCGCACGCCGGAGTGGGAGGGTGGGCACATGAGCACCACCGAGCAGCCGATCGCCGAAGGAGTGGAGAAGGGCGAGCAGACGCGGGCCCGCTACCCCGACGAGGAGGGCTACATCGAGCGCAACGGGGTGCGCGTGTTCTACGAGGTCTACGGCTCCGGCGAGCCCACGATCCTCTTCCTGCCGACCTGGACGTTCGTGCACTCGAGGATCTGGAAGATGCAGATCCCCTACCTCGCCCGCCACCATCGAGTCGTCGTGTTCGACCCGCGCGGCAACGGCAGGAGCGACCGCCCGGCAACCCGTGAGGCGTACGCGGAGCGCGAGTTCGCCCAGGACGCGCTCGACGTCATGGACGCCACCGGAACCGAGCGGGCCATCGTGGTGGGCCTGTCGCGCGGCGCCCAGCGGACGCTGCTGCTGGCCACCGAGCACCCCGAGCGGGTGATCGGCGCCGTGTTCATCGGGCCCTTCTTTCCCGCGAGCCTGCTCGCCGGTCTGCGCTGGCGCCTGATGAACCACCCGCGTCTCCTGCGGCTCTTCTTCACGCCGCCGCCCGTCGCGCGGGGCTGGCTGAAGTTCAACGCCGTCCACTGGCGCCGCGACTACCGCGACTTCGTCGAGTGGTTCGGCGCGCGCGCGACGTCCCAGCCCCATTCCACGAAGGCGTTCGACGACGCGGCCGCCTGGGCGCTCGAGACCGATCCCGACTCGCTGATCCTGTCCGTGCTGGGGGAGCCGGCGGCGCCGGTCACCCGCCGTGACCAGCTCGCGCTGGCCCGCCGCGTGCGCTGCCCGGTGCTCGTGATCAACGGGACGAAGGACAAGGTCACCGCGTTCGCCGACGCCCGGGCGCTGGCGAAGGCCACCGGCGGCCGGCTGCTGCCCGTCGAGGGCGGCGATCACGCGCCGGAGGCCAGGCGCCCCGTCGAGGTGAACCTGGCCATCCGCGAGTTCGCCGACCCCACGTTCAGGCGGGACCCCACCGTGCACCGCTCCGACGGGCGCCCGCGCGCGCTGTTCGTCTCCTCGCCGATCGGGCTGGGCCACGCGCGCCGCGACGTGGCGATCGCGCGCGAGTTGCGCGGCCTGGTGCCCGGCCTCCAGGTGGACTGGCTCGCCCAGGACCCGGTCACCCGCGTGCTGGAGGCCGACGGCGAGGCCATCCATCCGGCCAGCCGTCACCTGGCGAACGAGTCGGGCCACATGGAGTCCGAGTCGTCCGAGCACGACCTCCACTGCTTCCAGGCTTTCCGGCGTATGGACGAGATCCTCGCCGCCAACTTCATGCTCTTCGGCGACGTGGTCCGCGACGAGCGCTACGACCTCTGGATCGGCGACGAGGCGTGGGAGCTCGACTACTACCTCCACGAGAACCCGCGCGAGAAGCGGGCTCCCTTCGTATGGCTCACCGACTTCGTGGGCTTCCTGCCGATGCCTCGCGGCGGCGAGCGGGAGGCGGAGGTCGCTGCCGATCACAACGCGCAGATGGTCGAGCACGTGCGCGACAACCCGGGCCTGCGCGACCGCTCGCTGTTCGTGGGCAATCCCAGCGACATCGTGCCCGAGAGCCTGGGCCCCGGGCTGCCGCAGATCCGCGACTGGACCGAGCGCAACTTCGACTTCGCGGGGTACGTGACGGGCTTCGACCAGGCCGAGCTGCGCGACCGCGAGCGCCTGCGCGCCGAGCTGGGCTACGGCCCGGATGAGCGCGTATGCCTCGTCACGGTGGGCGGCTCCGGCGTGGGCGCCCACTTGCTGCGGCGCGTGATCGCGGCCTTCCCCGAGGCACGCGGGCTCGTGCCCGGGCTGCGGATGGTGGTCGTCGCCGGCCCGCGCATCGACCCGGCGAGCCTGCCCGAGGCGGACGGCCTCGAGGTGCGGCCCTACGTCCACGACCTCTACCGGCACCTGGCCGCGTGCGACCTCGCGGTGGTCCAGGGCGGGCTCACCACCGCGATGGAGCTCACGGCGGCCAAACGGCCGTTCCTCTACTTCCCCCTCCGCCATCACTTCGAGCAGTGCGTCCACGTGCACCACCGGCTGAAGGGCTACGGCGCGGGGCGCAGCATGGAGTTCGACACCTCCACGCCGGCGGTCATCGCCGCTGCGATCGCGGAGGAGATCGGGCGCGAGGTGGACTATCGCGACGTCGAGACCGACGGCGCCCGGCGCGCCGCGGAACGGATCGCCGACATGCTCTGACGGCCCGCTATCCTCCTTAGGGCAAATCCCTATCGGCTTTCGAGGAATTAGATGCCCAGCGGCGCAGAGCTAATCCGTCAGATCAAGGAGCGCATCCAGGAGGTGGACCCGAAGGAGGTCCACGGGGTCGCGAGCAATGGCAACGAAGCCGTGATCGTGGACGTGCGCGAGCAGCACGAGTACGAGGAGGCCCATCTGCCGGGCGCCAAGCACGTGCCCCGCGGCCATCTCGAGTCGCGCATCGAGGGCGCCGCCCCCGACCGCTCGCAGCGCGTGATCCTCTACTGCGCGTCGGGCAGCCGCTCGGCGCTGGCCGCCGACACGCTCACGGCACTGCTCGGCTACGAGAACGTCGAGTCCATGACCGGCGGCATCACGCTCTGGAAGGACCGCGGCTACGACGTCGAGGTCCCGCGCGCCCTCACCGCGGACCAGCGCACGCGCTACTCCCGCCACCTGCTCGTCCCCGAGATCGGCCTCGAGGGCCAGCTCAAGCTGCTCGACGCCAAGGTGCTGCTGCTGGGCGCCGGCGGCCTGGGCGCCCCGGTGGCGCTCTACCTGGCCGCGGCGGGCGTCGGCACGCTCGGCCTCGTTGACGACGACGTGGTGGACCTCTCCAACCTCCAGCGCCAGGTGGTCCACTCCAACGACCGCATCGGCATGCCCAAGGTGGACTCCGCGGAGATCGCCATCAAGGAGATCAACCCGGACGTCGAGGTGGTCAAGCACCAGACGCGCCTGGACGCCTCCAACATCATGGAGATCATCGAGGGCTACGACGTGATCGTGGACGGCGTGGACAACTTCCCCACCCGCTACCTCCTCAACGACGCCACCGTGCGCCTGGACATCCCGGTGGTCTCCGCCTCCATCCTGGGGTTCGACGGGCAGCTGTCGGTGTTCAAGCCCCACGACGGGCCCTGCTACCGCTGCCTCTACCCGACGCCGCCGCCGGCCGAGCTCGCGCCTTCGTGCGGGGCCAACGGCGTGCTCGGCGCGCTGCCGGGGACGATGGGGATGCTCCAGGCCACCGAGGTCGTGAAGCTGGTCATCGGCCAGGGCGAGCCGCTCGTCGGCCGGCTGCTCCTGTACGAGGCGCTCGGCGCCACGTTCACCGAGCTCAAGGTCCGGCGCGACCCCGGCTGCCCGGTCTGCTCGCGCGAGCCCGGGGACATCTCCGACGAGGAGATGGGCGTCTTCCCGGACTACGAGGCCTTCTGCGCCGCGTCCGGCTGAGCTAGGGTCCCCGCCGCACATGCCGCTCGCGAAGATCCCACCGGTCCTGCGCCCGTCCACCGGCGGCGAGAAGGAGGTGCCCGTCGAGGGCGCCACGGTGGGGGACGCCCTGCGTGCGCTGGCGGAGCTGCACCCCGACACCCAGCGCCAGCTGTTCGCCGAGGACGGTGCGCTCAACCGCTACGTCAACGTCTACCTCAACGACGAGGACGTGCGGGTGCTCGACGGGCTGGACACGCCCGCGAGCGACAAGGACACGCTCGTGATCCTTCCGGCCATGGCCGGCGGCTCCTGAGCGCAGGCGCGTTAGGCAACCCTAAGTTCGTCTACGCTGTGGCCCGTGCACCGGCGCCGCATCATCGTCGTACTGTCCGCCTTCGCCACTCTCCTCGTGGCGGCGCTCGCCGGCGTGGTGGCGCTCACGTCGGGCTCCTCCAGCGACGAGATCGTGGTCTACACGGCCCGCCTCCACTACGGGGAGGAGGAGGCGTTCCGCCGCTTCGCCGAGCGCAGCGGCAACGACGTCAGGCTCTTCGGCGGCGACGGGCCCGCGCTCAACGAGCGCCTGTCAGCCGAGGGCGCGGATACCGAGGCCGACGTCCTCATCACGGTCGACGGGGCCAACCTCCAGCAGGCCGTGCGGGAGGATCTGCTCCAGCCGGTGGAGTCGGGCGTTCTCCGCGACAGCATCCCCGAGCGCCTGCGCGATCCGCAGAACCGCTGGTTCGCCGTCACCACGCGCGCCCGCACGATCATGCGCAGCAGCGAGCGCGTGCCGGAGTCCGAGGCGCCGCAGACCTACGAGGAGCTCGGTGACGCGCGCTGGCGCGGGCGTGTGTGCCTGCGCACGAGCGACAGCGTCTACAACTCGTCATTCGTGGCCGACCGCCTCGCCAAGGACGGCCCCGAGGCCACCGAGCGCATGCTGCGCTCGTGGATGGAGAACGACCCGACCATTCTCGGCTCCGACGTGGACGTGCTCGAGGCGATCGCCGAGGGCGAGTGCGACATCGGCTTCACCAACCACTACTACCTCGGCCGCATCCTCGCCGACGACGCGGATTTCCCGGTGGCGCCCGTGTGGGCCGACCAGGCCGGCCGCGGCACGCACGTGAACTTCTCGGGCTTCGGGATCGTCAAGCACGCCGACAACGTGGGCGGCGCCCGTGAGCTCGTGGAGTACCTCGCCAGCCCGGAGGCGCAGTCGCTGTTCGCCGACACCAACAGCGAGTTCCCCGCCAATCCCGAGGCCGAGCTGCCGGCGCACATCGCCGATTGGGCCGGCTTCGAGGTGGACCCGATCGACGTCGAGGCCGACGCCGGGGCTCAGGCGGACGCGGTGGAGCTCATGAACGACGTGGGGTGGGAGTAGCGTCCGGAGCCCCGGCGGCGGCGCCTCCCGCGCGCCGCCGTCTCCCCCGGTTCGACGGCTGGGCCGCCGCGGGGATGGTCGTGGCGCTGCTCGTGGCGGCGCCACTGCTGGTCCTGCCGGGCGCGTTCCTCGATCCGCGCGTGGACGTCTGGTGGGGCGTGACGGGCGGCATTCTCCCCGAGGTCCTGCTGAACACCGCGCTGGTGGGCGGCGGGGTGGGGGCGGGCACCTTCGTGCTGGGCACCTCGCTGGCGTTGCTGGTGTCCTTCTATGAATTCCCCGGCCGGCGCGTGCTCGACTGGGCGCTGATCCTGCCGCTGGCCCTTCCCGCGTACGTCATGACCTTCGTGTACCTCGGGCAGGCCGGATTCGACCTCCCGCTGCGCACCACCGGCGGGGCGGTCGCGATCCTCACGCTCGCGCTCTACCCCTACGTCTACCTGCTGGCGCGGGCGGCGTTCCGCGGCCAGTCGGGGAACGTGATCGAGGCTGCCCGCAGCCTGGGCGCCGGCCGTCTGAGCGCGATCGTGCGGGTGGCCCTGCCGATGGCACGACCGGCGCTGGCGGCGGGCACGCTCCTGGCCGTGATGGAGGCCCTGGCCGACTTCGGCTCGGTGCAGCTGCTCGGCGTGAAGACCTTCACCGTGGCCATCTACCAGGTGTGGTTCGGCGCCTTCGACCGCCTGGCCGCCACCCAGCTCGCCACCCTGCTCATGGGGCTCACGCTCGCCCTGTTCGCGCTGGAGCGCCTGGCCCGCGGGCGCTCGCGCTTCGAGCAGCAGGCGGGCCGCGCGGCCGGGGTCGCGCGTGTGAGGCTGCACGGGCCGCGCGCGTGGCTGGCCGCGGCGTTCCCCACGGCCGTACTGGCGGTCGCCTTCGTCGACCCCGTCGCGCAGCTGGTGGTCTGGTCCTTCTCCTCGCTCGACGAGCCGCTCGTGCGCTCGGGCTTCGGCACCTGGGCGCGCAACAGCATCGTGCTGGCGGTTGTGGCGGCGCTGGTCGCGGTGCCGGTGGCGATGACGCTCGTATACGGGCTGAGGGTGGCGCCGTCGCGGGTGGGCCGTGCCGCCACGCGGGTGGCGTCGGTGGGCTACGGCGTGCCGGGCTCGGTTGTGGCCGTGGCCGCGCTGGTGTCCCTCGCGTGGGTGGACCACCGGCTGCAGGACGCCGGCGCCCTCGTCGGCATCTCGCTGGGCCTGCTGCTCACCGGCACGGCGCTCGGGCTTGTGTTCGCCTACGTCGTGCGCTTCCTCGCCCTGGCCTTCCAGAGCCTCGAGTCCCAGATGGCCCGCCTTTCCCCCAACCTCGACGCCGCGGCCCGCAGCCTCGGCGCCGACCGCCTCGAGGTCATGTGGCGCGTGCACATGCCGCTGATGCGCGTGGGTCTGCTGGTGGCCGGGCTGCTCGTGTTCGTGGAGACGATGAAGGAGCTGCCCGCCACCGTGCTGCTGCGTCCGTTCGGCGGCGACACGCTGGCGGTGGCCGTGTGGCAGTCCACCACCGAGTCGCTGTGGGAGGCCGCCGCGCTGCCCGCGCTCGCGATCGTGGCGGTGGGGCTGCTGCCGGTGGTCCTGCTGATGCGGGTGCTCGACCGCACGGGCAGGCGCGACCTCGTCGGGGGCTAGCAACGCCGGGAATCCTGCCCGGCGACCTGATGCTGTCTCGGCGTCCTGCCTGCGGTGACCGGGGCCGCTTCGCGGCCCTACCGGGGCTCTTCGTCCACGGCCTTGCGCAGCGCCACGCCCGTGGCCAGGGTGGCCGCGCCGATCGCCGCGGTGGCCGCCGTGTCGAGGCCGGTGAACGGCAGGGCGTCGCCACCGGCCACGCCGCCTGCCGCCGTGGCGCCCGCCACGCCGGACTCGTCGCCGGCCTCGCCGCCTTCGGCCGTGACGCCCTGCACGGCACCCTCGCCGCCTTCGGCCGGCCCTGCGGCCTCGGTGCCCAGCACGGCGCCCTCGCCGCCCGCTGAGCTGCGCACCTCGATGCCGCCCACCCCGCCGCCACCGCCGGGCGAAGCGGGCGCGGTTGCGAGCAGCGCGCCGCCGCCCGCCACTCCGAGCTGTCGCATGAGCATCGGCGCAGCGTCACCGGTGAGCTGCGTGAGCGTGCCGTAATCCTCGATGTGCGGCTCTTCGTACCGACGAGCCGCGCCCCCTGCCCTGTCTTCCATGTGCGACCTCCTGATCGCACCCCGCAGACTACCCCCTCGGCCCGTCCTCAAACCAGGGGAAGCCGTACTACACTTTCTGAAGCGATGCTCGAGCCCCGCCTCGACAACCGGCCCTGCGGGGGGCGCTACGGCGACATCGTGCAGGCGATCGGCAACACGCCGCTCGTCGAGCTCAAGCGGCTGTCGCCCAAGCCCGGGGTGCGAGTCTGGGTCAAGCTCGAGAGCCACAATCCCACGGGCTCGGTCAAGGACCGCGTTGCCCGCGCGATGATCGAGGAGGCCGAGGCCGCCGGCGCCATCCGCCCGGGTCAGACCATCCTCGAGCCCACGTCGGGCAACACCGGCATCTCACTGGCCATGATCTGCGCCCGCAAGGGCTACCCGCTCGAGGTCGTGATGCCGGACAACGTCACGGAGGAGCGCACCCAGCTCCTGACCATGTACGGCGCGAAGATCACGAACTCGCCCGGCGAGCAGGGCTCCAACGGCGCCGTGGCCAAGGCGCTGGAGATGGCCGAGGCGGACGCCCGCTACTACATGCCGTACCAGTACGGGAACGAGGCCAACCCGCGCGCCCACTACGACGGCACGGCGGTCGAGATCCTCGAGGAGCTCGACGAGGTGTCCGCGTTCGTGGCGGGGCTCGGCACCGGCGGCACGCTCATGGGCAACGGCCGCCGCTTCAAGGAGGAGAACGACGACACGCTGATCGTCGCCGCCGAGCCGCTCCAGGGCGAGCTCGTGCAGGGCCTGCGCTCGCTCGACGACGGCTTCATCCCCCCGATCATCGACCTCACCCTCCTGGACCGGAAGATCTTCGTGTCCAACCGCGACGCGGTGGTGTGGACCAAGAAGCTGCTCGCGGAGGAGGGGCTCTTCGCCGGCGTCTCCACCGGCGCCGTGGCCGCCATCGCCGTGCGCGTGGCGAGGAATCTCGACGAGGGCAACGTCGTCTTCGTGGCCCCCGACGGCGGCTGGAAGTACCTGAGCTCCGGCGTCTACTCGAAGACGATCGAGGAGCTCGAGGCGGACGGCACCCTGGAGTCCGCCGCCTTCTGGTAGCGCGGCCGTCGGTGAGCACAGCCCCACGAGCGCTTCCGGCAGCGAGCCAGGGGGCGAGCTCTGCATGCCGGCGGGCTTTCGGCTGTGGGCATGGGGATCTCTCACACCATATGCTACGCTGCGGTAGCAAATGAGCGAGGCGGTGGCATTCCCGTGGATGCGTCGAGCCTGATCTACCTGGCGAAGGCCGACGG
Organism: Thermoleophilaceae bacterium; assembly: GCA_040901445.1. GTDB lineage: Bacteria > Actinomycetota > Thermoleophilia > Solirubrobacterales > Thermoleophilaceae > JBBDYQ01. Next base: position 45,291 of record JBBDYQ010000004.1, read on the forward strand.
GTTCGCGGACGCCGCCGAATGCGTTGCCCGCCTCTCGGCACCGCCCGCAGTGTGGGCGGAGGTCGTTGACGCAGGGCGGCACATCGGGGCACCCGAGGTCGGCCGGATCGTGGCTGCCCACGAAGCCGGGTTCCTGGCCCGGGCGGATATGGCCGGCGGATTGGGCGCGCGCGCGGCCGCGCTCGCGGCCGAGCACAGGCTTGGCCGCGGAGAGAGCGAGGTGCTCGCCGCCGCCCTTCCGGATCAGCCCGTCGTCGTGGATGAGGCGCGGGCAACCCGCATCGCCCGCTCGCTGGGGCTCGTGCCGATCTCGACGCTGCGGCTGCCGGTGCTCGGCGTTCGCCGGGGCACGCTCGATCCAACTCGCGCGCGCGCCTTGCTCCGCAGGCTCGCCGCGGTCACGGGCGCGCGAGCCGACGCCGTGTTCGCCATCGAAGAGCAACTGAGGGAGTCATGAAGACAGAGCAGGTGAACATCCGCCTCGAGCCGGCCACCCTGGCCGCCCTCGAACACGTGGCCCGCGCGGAGTCGCTGGATCGCGGCACCGTGATCAGGCGCTTCATCGAGTCGTCCATCTACGGGTGGCAACTCGACCGTGCCATCGAGGGTTATCGCCGCGGCGAGTTGACAGTCGGCCGCGCCGCGGAGGAGGCGGGGCTCTCGCAGTGGGAGCTGATCGACACCGTCAGGGAGCGCGGGATCGCGTACCCCCTGGAGGCGGAAGAGATCCGCGAATGGGCAGCCGCCGGCGACATGTCGAGCGGAGCGGAGACGCTGCCGGTGAGGCCACCGGCGCCCGGCGGGGTGCTTCTCGTGGGCATCAACCCTGCCCCGGCGTCGGTGGCGGCCGGCCACTACTACCAGGGCCGCCTCGGCAAGCGGCTGTGGAGGACGCTGGAGCGTTGTGGCCTGCTGGACTCGCCCGTCCCGGGCGCGGAAGACGATGCGTTCGTGCAGGCCGGCAACGGGCTGGCCGACGTGGTCCGCAGAGCCACGGCGTCGGCTGCGGAGCTGACCAGGGAGGAGCTTCAGGCGGGTGCGGCCGAGTTGCGGGAGGCCATGGCGGAGTGGCGGCCGCGTCTAGTGCTCTTCGTGTTCAAGGGCGCGGCCGTCGCCGTCCTTGGCACGAAGGCGGTCAAGCCCGGCCGCGGGCCGGAGGTGGACGGCGTCCCCTCGTTCCTGCTGGCCCCGCCCTACGAGAGTCGCGAGCGGGCGCGGGGGGTGGAAGCGGAGCTGACGGAATTCGCCGGTGGCGAAGGGGAACGGCAAGCCGGTGTCTCCGGTGGCGGGGCCGAGGAGGACCGCAGCCAGACCGTCACGCAGCGCGATCGCGACGACGGTCGCATCCGCTTCCCCGGTTCCGCCAAGCCCTTCTTCCCGCACGAGCGGGGGCAGGTCGAGGTCGTGCTGCGAGGCACTCGCCTCAGCGGCCGGTGGGATCCCCGCTTCGGCCCTGACAGGGAGCGCTCAGGGGTCCTGTGCGTCGACGGGGCCCGGCTGCGGGGGCTGGTCGGCGCGGACGAGAGGCTCCGCGTCTCGCGGGGCCTCGGCGGCGTGGTCAGGCTCGACTAGGCGTTCGCCGCGCGCTTGCGCTCGCGGTCGCGCTCTTCGTCGTCGTCCTCGTCGTCGTCGGAGGACATCGTGAGCGCGTTCTTGAACTCGCGGATGCCCCTGCCTATCGAGCGTCCAGCGTCCGGCAGGCGCTTGGGCCCGAGGACGAGCAGGGCGATGATCAGGATGACGACGAGCTCGAGTGGTCCGATGTTCGGCATGGTCGTCCCAGCCTACTCCACGACCTCCACCGTTCCCGTCATGAAGCGGTGGAAGACGCAGAAGTACTGGTAGGTGCCGGGGGTCTCCAGGGTCACCTCGGCCTGGTCGCCCAGCCCCAGGCGGCCGGTGTCGAAGGGGGCCGGCGCGCCGCTGTCGGCCTCGGCCGTGTGCGGCGCCTCGTCGGCGTTGGTCCAGGTGATCGTTGCGCCGGCGCGCACGCGGACCGGATCGGGGTCGAACTCGAACCCGGCGATCGTCACGGCCGCGGTGGCGGGAGCGTCGCCGTCGTCACCGCCGCCGCAGCCCCCCGCGATGAGAAGGGCCGCGACGGCGGCGACAGCCGCGATGGTGCGACTAGGACGCACCTGTCACGAACGCGTCGGGCGAGGGTTTGAGGATGGCGACGTCGCCCTCGCCACCGCCCGTGTCCGTCGTGCCGGAGCCGGCCGCGTCGTCCTCGTCGTCGTCCCCGCCCGCTGCGAGGAAGACGGCCGAGCCGCCGACCGTTGTGACCCCGGCGAGGCGGAAGAAGTCCCTGCGGCTGCGCGCGTCGCGTAGCCACAGGTGGTCAGAAGCAGGCATCTCTCGACCGTCCCCCTTGGTTTGCCGACTCACTGTGGCGGTCTTTCGCAGGGGCGGACCCCCCGGATCATTAGCCTTCGCGCCAACATGCGGATGACACGATCGCAGTGGGACGCGCTGGTGGAGCACGCGCGCGAGGAGGCGCCCAACGAGTGCTGCGGCTGGCTGCGCGCCGGCGACGGCGTCGTCGAGGAGGTCATCCGGGCGGCCAACGAGCGCAGCTCGCCGTACGGCTACACCCTCGACGCCGCCACGCTGTTCGCCACCTACCAGGCGGAGGAGGCCGGCGCCGAGATCGGGATCTACCATTCGCACCCGCGCAGCCCGGCCGAGCCGTCGCAGACCGACATCAACCTGGCCAACTACCCGCACTGGACCTACCTCATCGTCTCGCTCCAGGACGAGCCGGTGGTGCGCGCCTGGCGCATCGACGACGGGCGCGTCGAGGAAGAGGAGATTGTCCTCGACGGCTGAGTGCCCGTCGTGCGGCTCGGTGTTTCCCGCCACCGAGCGCTTCTGCGCGGAGTGTGGGATGCCGCTGCTTCCGGTCGAGGAGGCCTCTCGCGAGAGCGAGGCGCGCAGGTGGGCGCGGAAGATCGACCCGGCCTACGCCGAGGGCCGCCTCGTGCGCGTGGCCTTCGCGAACAACCAGGCCGAGGCCGAGCTGATCCAGGGGCTGCTGCTCGAGGAGGGCATCCCCAGCATGCTCCGCCGAAGCGGCGGCTTCGACGTGCCGGACTTCCTCGCCGCCGGGCCGCGCGACGTGCTCGCCCCCGAGTCGGGCGCAGCGGCGGCCCGCGACCTCCTCCAGGCCGCCGACCTGAGCGAGCTCGCGGCGGGCACCGGCCCGCAGGGGGACCCGCCCCGGCTCACGCTGGTGATCGCCGTCCTCGCCGGCGGCTTTGCCACGGCCGTGCTCGCCTGGCTGCTGCTCGGCGCGTGACTGGCCGGGCGGCCAGTGGCCGGTATAACTTCGCCATGGACTTCACCCCGTCGCCCCAGGTCGAGCAGCTCCGTGGTCGCATCCAGGCGTTCCTCGACGAGCACGTGTACCCGGTGGAGCTCGAGGCGCTGCAGGCGCTCGACGAGGAGGTGGGCCCGGGCACGGCCTATCCGAAGGTGCTCGTCGAGCTGCGCGAGCGGGCGAAGGCCGAGGGCCTCTGGAACCTCTTCATGCCGGACCCCGAGTACGGCCCCGGCCTCACCAACTGGGAGTACGGGATGCTCTGCGAGATCATGGGCCGCAGCCTGGTGGCGCCGATGGTCTTCAACTGCTCGGCGCCGGACACCGGCAACATGGAGATCTTCGCCGAGTACGGCACGCCGGAGCAGAAGGAGCGCTGGCTCGGCCCGCTGCTCGAGGACCACGTGCGCTCGTGCTTCTCGATGACCGAGCCGGACACCTCCGGCTCCGATCCCACCGGCCTCCACACGCGCGCGGAGCTGCGCGACGGCGAGTGGGTCATCAACGGGCACAAGTGGTACACGTCGGGCGCGGTGGGGGCGGACGTGGCAATCGCCATGGTCGTCACCGACCCCGACGCCGCGCCGCACAAGCGCGCGAGCATGATCCTCGTGCCCACCGACGCGCCGGGCTTCGACCTCATCCGCCCGGTCTCGGTGATGGGGCACTCCGGCGGTCCCGGGCACTGCGAGATCGCCTACCGCGACTGCACCGTGCCCGAGGAGAACCTGCTCGGCCCGCGCGGCGAGGGCTTCCGCATCGCCCAGGCGCGGCTGGGCCCGGGCCGCATCCACCACTGCATGCGCGCGATCGGCGCGGCCGAGCGGGCCCTCGAGCTGATGTGCCGGCGCGCCAACTCGCGCGAGGCGTTCGGCGGGCCGCTGGCCGAGAAGCAGTTCGTGCAGGACTTCGTGGCCAAGTCGCGCATCGAGATCGACGGCGCGCGGCTCATGGTGCTCCACGCCGCCTGGAAGATGGACACCGAGGGCAAGCGCGAGGCGCGCCAGCAGATCTCGATGATCAAGGTCGTGGCCGCCAACGTCTGCATGGACGTGCTCGACCGCGCCATCCAGGTGCACGGCGCCCTCGGCGTGTCCGACGACACGCCGCTGGCCGTCATGTGGCGCCAGCTGCGCATGCTGCGCCTGGCCGACGGCCCGGACGAGGTGCACAAGATGGTCATCGCGCTGCGCGAGCTCAACCGCTGGAAGGACGACCCGCCCGAGTACCCCGCCGAGCGGCGGGCCGCTGAATCCCACCGAGGAGTTGCCGCCAAGTGATCGACGCCACCCTGTCCCGCTCCACCGACCTCAGCCTGAGCGACGAGCAGCGCCACTTCGTCGAGTCCATCCGCGACTTCTGCGCGCGCGAGCAGGCGCTCGGCTTCGAGGAGACCACCCAGCGCCTGGGCGAGCTCGGCTGGTGGGGCCTGAACATCGACGGGGCCTACGGCGGCTCTGAGGGCAGCTTCCTCGACGCCACGCTCTTCCTGGAGGAGACCGCCCGCGGGCAGTCCGAGCCCTCCGGCGCCTACGGCGTCACGCTCATCGTCGTCGGGCAGCTCAACAAGTTCGGCACCGAGGAGCAGAAGCAGGACCTTCTCGGGCGCGTGGCCAAGGGCGGGGTGCTGGCCATCGCGATGTCGGAGCCCGAGGCCGGCTCCGACGTGGGCTCGCTGCGCACCAAGGCCCGCCTCGAGGATGGGGAGTGGGTGCTCGACGGCTCCAAGATGTGGTGCTCGTACGCCCACAAGTCCAGCCACATCCTGGTGGTCTGCCGCACGCAGCAGAGCGAGAACAAGCACGAGGGCCTCTCGATGATCTTCGTCCCCCGCGACGCCGAGGGCCTCACGGTCACGCCGATCCCCACGCTCGGGGGCGAGGAGACCAACGAGCTTCACCTCGACGGCGTGCGCGTGCCCGAGGGCGCGCTGCTGGGCACCGACGGCAACGGCTGGATCCAGCTCATGGCGGGGCTCAACAACGAGCGGGTGATCCTCGCCGCACAGGCGCTCGGCCTGGCGCAGCGGGCGTTCGACGACGCCCTTGCCTACGTGAAGGAGCGCAAGCAGTTCGGGCGGCCGATCGGCTCCTTCCAGGCGCAGCAGCACCGCTTCGCGCAGCTCGCCACCGAGCTGGCCCAGGCGCGGCTGCTGGTGCGCTGGGTCGCCGGCCTCACGGACGAGGATCCCGGGCGGATGCTGCCCCAGGAGGCCTCCATGGCCAAGCTCGCCTGCACCGAGCTGGCCAAGAAGTGCGCGCTGGAGGGCATGCAGGCGATGGGCGGCTACGGCTACGCCACCGAGTACCCGATGGAGCGCCACCTGCGCAACGCGGTGGTCACCACGATCTTCGGCGGCACGTCGGAGATCCAGAAGAACATCATCGCCAAGACACTCGGGCTCTAGCAGCCGGCGCAGCGGTCAGCGCCGTCGCCGGCGCGAGCGATCCTGGCCGGCCGCGAAGGCCGCCAGGTGCTCGCGCCAGGCCGCCTCGACCTCGAGGAACGGCAGCTCGAAGGCGCGCTCGATGGCGCCGCGCGCGCCGCCCTCGTCCAGCGAGGAGGCCAGCGCCACGCAGGCGAGGGACCCGGCCGCGCGGTCCAGCAGGCCGTAGACCGTGCCGCCCAGCACCAGCGCGTCGCGCGCCGACGGCGGGAAGCCGGGCTTGCCGCCCTCGCGCAGGCGGCGCGCCACCGCAGGGCGCAGGTGTGGCACCTGTCCCGAGAACCACGTGGCCGCCCCCTCCACCAGCCAGGCCCAGCGCAGGTAGCGGGGGAAGCCGCGCAGGCCGAACGGCGGCGGCAGCGCGGGATTGTTGGCGGCCACCACGAGGTGCGCGTACTCGTGCAGCGGCGCCAGCTCCAGCGCCTCGCGCGAGCCGGGCGCGCCGGATGCCAGTCGCTCGAGAGCGGCGGGGGCGAGCACGTGTATCTCGCGCTGGGAGAACCAGCCGGCGAAGTAGCGCCGGCTTGCCGGCGCCGCGAGCCAGCGGGCCAGCGGGAGCCAGGGGTGGGCGAGGGCGAGCTGCCACGGGCCGGGGTGGACGATGGCCGTCACCTCCTCGGGCAGGGCGACGAAGCGCGAGCCGATCTCCTCGCGGAACTCCTCGAGCCGCTCGAGCACCCGCGACGCCGCCTCGGCATCGTCGGACTCATGCCGAGCGGAGAACGACGGCGACTGCATCTCGACCCAGGCCACTCTCGCATTCTCGCGCGTCCCGGCTGGGTGGCCCGGCCGGGGCCTCAGTCGCTGCGCCGGCGCTCGCGGTAGCTGCGCGCCTTTGCGCGGTTGCCGCAGACCTCCATCGTGCACCACTGCTTCGAGCGGTTGCGGGACTGGTCGTAGAAGGCCCACATGCAGTCATGTGCGGGACAGGCCTTGAGGCGCTCGAAGCTGCCGTCCGACATCGAGCGGAACACGATCCCGAGGAGCACCCCGAGCGCGGCGGGCACGCCCGAGCCGGCGGGGGCCAGGGTGCCGGCGGCGTCGTGGCCGAAGCGCACGAGCACCGGCCCCGCAAGCGCGGCGCTGTTGAGCGTGTCGATCGCTTCGGGGTCGGCCTCGGCCCCGTTGTGGGCCAGGAGGAGGCTGCGCAGCGCCTCGCGGACCTCCAGCGCGAGCCGGAGGTCCGCCTCGCTCACGGGTTCGCCGGGCGCGAGCAGCCCGCGCTGCGCCAGCCAGTCGCGCAGGGCCGCCGGCGTGGGCAGCTCCTCGGACCCGTCCTCCCAATCGATGGTGTTCACGAGCTGCCTGACGAGCTCGAGCTCCCCGGGGGCCGGGTCGCGGCGGTCGGCGTCGTTTGCCGGGGGGATGTTCAGGTGCTGAGCCATGGCCTCACGAAGGTTATGCCCGGTGCGTTATATCGGCAGAAGGTCATCGTGTCATCACCAGCATAATCACTTGACAGGTGACGATCACCAGTGTAGCCTTGTTGCTGGTTAGCAGACCAAAGCCAGGAAGCCGGAGGCCAGTCATGAATCCCTCGCACCTCACCACCAGCGCCGTCAAGTCCCACGTCGACGAAGCGCGCCGCCGCGCCGACGCCTCCCGGCGCGCGGGCGAGGCCCGCTCCCTCCGCAGGGGCCTCGCCCGCCCCGCGCCCGTCGACCCGGCGGCATACAGCGAGCACGTCGTGATCCGGTCGGCGGGACCGTGGGACGACGCCGCGCTCGTGCGCCTCGCCGAGCTCGACAGCTCGCGGCTCCCCCGCGGCGAGAAGCTCGTCGCGGAGGTCCGGGGGGAGCTCATCGCCGCCGTGGGCATGGCCGACGGCCGCGCAGTGGCCGACCCGTTCCGCTCCACCGCCGACGTGGTGGGGCTGCTCCGGATGCGCGCCGGCCAGCTGCGCGCGCTGCCGGGCGGCAACGGCTCGGGCGGCGCGGCCGCCGTGGTGCGCGATCGCCTGCGGGCCGTGATGCGCCAGCGCCACGGCAGCATGAACGTCCCGGAGTACCCCCTGTAGGGGGGCGGTCCGGGACGTTCGACGGTGGATCAGGCGAGGACGGGGACGGCTTCCGAGGCGATGGCCTCGATCTCCGCCGCGGCGCGCTCGAACTCGTCGTCCGAGAGCACCGGGGTGCCCTCGAAGGGGAGGTCGCGGTGGAGCTCGATCCACGAGCGGCAGCCGTGGTACTCGGGGCGGACCTTGACCGTCACCGGACGCGGGATGCGGAAGGTGCGCAGCAGGATCACGTGGAGCGGATGGCGGCGCTTCCAGGCCAGCCGCTTCTCGGCGTAGTCGGGCGTCCACACGTAGTACGGCGACAGTGCGTCGATACAGCGCGGATCGGTGACGAGATAGCTCGCCGACACCTCGGCCCAGGCGCGGATGCGCACCCGGTCGGGCTGGGGGATGCCGCCGTCCTGCACCAGCGCGGCGGCCGGCGGCTCACCTTCGGCCCAGACGCCCTCTTCCAGTGCGCGCCCCAGCTCGGGGACGTGGGAGTCGCGGACGAGGTCGTTCTGCTGGTGGTCGAACGTGGGGTAGAGGAAGAACTGGTCGTGTTCGATCTCGAAGTGGCGCTCGGGCTCGCGGATCCCGCCCTTGCGGAGCGTGATGAGCTGCTCGCCCTCGGCAAGGGCGCGCACCGTGACGGCCCACTCTTTGAAAGCAATTGGCATTGAAAGGAAAACCTCCGGGGCGCCGGGAGTAGAACAACGAGGGGGTCCGGCGCGGCGGGGGTCGATTGTACGTAACAGATTGCAACTTTCAAGTGCTTTCCCGCTGGTGGCGCGCTATGTGACGGCCGTCACATAGTCTCGGCGGCCTCGATCACGGCCGCGAAGTCGCGCTCGCCGAGCCCGTTGGCGGCGGCACGCGCGTAGAGCTCCTCGGCTGCGCGGCCGAGCCCGAAGCCGGGTCCCAGGGCCTCCGCCTCCGTCAGGCAGTGGCGCACGTCCTTGAGCATGTGGTCGAGCTTGAAGAGGGGGTCGAAGTCGTGCTCGAGCATCGGGCCGGCCTTGAGGTCGAGCATCGCCGACGCCCCGGACCCGGCCTGCATCACGCGCACGAGCGCCTCGGCGTTCACACCCGCGGCGCGGCCCACGATCAAGGCCTGCGCCACGGCGAGGGTGTTGACGGCTGCCACCGTGTTGTTGAGCAGCTTGATCATCGAGCCGTGCCCCTGCGGGCCCACGTGCAACACCAGCGTCCCCATCGCCTCGAACGCGGGGCGGGCGCGCTCGAAGTGGGCGGATTCGCCGCCGGCCATGATCGTGAGCGTGCCGTCCTCGGCCTTGGGCTTCGAGCCGGTCACGGGGGCGTCGAGGAAGCCCACGCCGCGCTCGGCCAGCCGCCCGCCGATGCTGCGCGACGCGCTCGGCGCGATCGTGGACATGTCGGCCACCAGCGCGCCCTGGGCCAGCCCCTCGGCGGCGCCGCCGCGGCCGAACAGCACCTCCTCGACCTGTGGCGCGTCCACCACCATGGTGATCACCAGGCCGGCCTGCGCCGCGGCCTCCGCCGCCGTGTCCGCGATCGGCGCCCCGAGCTCCTCGGCCCGCGCGCGGGTGCGGTTCCACACCACCACGTCGAAGCCGGCGCGGCGGAGGTTGGCCGCCATGCGCGAGCCCATGATGCCGAGCCCGAGGAAGGCCACCCGCTCACGCTCGGCCGTGTCCGCCTCCTCCGGGGGTCTCGATCCTGAGCCGGTCACCCGGCCGAAGGCTACCGGCGGCCTTGGGGGGCAGCTCCCTGCCGTTGAGCAGGCTGCGCCCGCGGGCACCCGGATCGCCCCCGGCCGCGCCGGGCGGGGCATGGCGGCGACGCTCGGCGATGAGGGAGAAGTCCATCGGGGCGAGCGCCTCGAGCTCGCGCACCACGCCCCGGCCACCGCTGTGCGCGCCCGCGCCCCCCGAGCCGTCGCGCACGGCGTACTCGGTGGCGCGCAGCGGGAACTCCAGCTCGAGCGCCTCGACGGGGGTGTTGAGCGTGTTCGACATGGCCACGTGCACGGCGCTCGGGCCGTCGGCGTCGGGGCAGGCGCCCTGGCCGCCGCCGAGCGTCTCGTAGTAGGTGAAGTCGTCGTTGCCCAGAGTGAGGTTGTTCATCGTGCCCTGGCCTAGCGCGCGGCCGAAGGCGGCGAGCACCAGGTCGGCCACCCGTGACGAGGTCTCCACGTTTCCGGCCGCCACCGCGGCGGGCGGACGGGCGTTGAGCAGCGAGCCCTCGGGTGCCACCACGGTGAGCGGCCGCCACGCGCCGGCGCACGCCGGCACGTCCGGGTCGGCCAGCACGCGCAGCGCGAAGTAGCAGGCCGAGAGCGTCACGGCCAGCGGGCAGTTGAGGTTGCCCTCGTGCTGGGGCGCGGAGCCGGAGAAGTCGAGTGTCACGGCGTCGCCCTCCACCGTCGCGCGGAGCGCCAGCGCGAGGTCGCCCTCGGCCGCCTCGAGCACGTCGCGAGCCTCGCGCACGCCGTCCTCGAGCTCGGCGATGCGCGCCCGGGTGCGCCGCTCCGCGTAGTCGAGCGTCTCGTCCATGCCCTCCCGCAGCACGTCGAGCCCGTGCCGCTCGGCCAGCTCGCGCAGCCGGGCCCCGCCCGCGCGGTTGGCGGCGAGCTGGGCGCGGAGGTCGGCGCGGCGCTGTGCCGGGTTGCGCATCTGGTCCGCCAGCCGCTCCACGAGGCCGTCGTCGATGCGCGTGGGCGCGATCACCACGCCCTCGTCGTCGAGCGTGCGCGAGTTCGCGGGCATGCTCCCGGGAGTCCGGCCGCCGACGTCGGCGTGGTGCGCCCGGCTGGCGGCGAACCCTGCCAGCTCGCCCTCGGCGCGCACCGGGGTGATCACCGTGATGTCGGGGAGGTGGGTGCCGCCGCGGTAGGGGTCGTTGAGGATCCACGAGGCGCCCTCGCCATGGTCCTCGCCCAGCACGGCGGCCACGGCGCTCGGCATCGCGCCGAGGTGCACGGGTATGTGCTCGGCCTGCATGACCAGGGAGCCGCCGGCATCGAACAGCGCGGTGGAGGCGTCGCGCCGCTCCTTGATGTTGGCCGAGTGGGCCGAGCGCATGAGCACGGCGCCCATCTCGTCGCAGGCGGCGCGCAGCGCCCCGAGCATGACCTGGAGGGAGACCGGGTCCATCAGCCGCGCTCCAGCACGATCGTGCCGTCGGCCTGCTCGTCGCCGCGCCAGCCGGGCGGCACCACCAGCGTCGCCTCCGGCAGCTCCACGATGGCCGGGCCGCGCAGCTGGCCGGCCACGCCGCCGCGATGCACCCGCGCGTCCCGCGTCTCGTCGCCGAACACCGCCCGCCGCGTGCCACCGTCCTGCCCTGGGGGTCCACATGACCCCCAATCCAGGACGGTGGCCGGGACGGCCACCGCAACGCGCACCGTGACGAGTTCAAGCACGGCGCCCGGATCCGCGTAGCCGTAGCGATCCTGATGCGCGGCATCGAAGTCCGTCCGCAACTGCGCCGGGTCCGGCGACAGCTCACCAGCCACGGAGAGCTCGAACGCCTGCCCCGCGTAGCGCAGGTCGTACCCGGCCTGGACCTCCGGCGACCCGCCGCCCAACTCGGCACGCCCGCGCGCCGCCAGCCGCTCAACCGTCGCGGCCACGGCGTCGCGGGTGAGCCCGTCGCCTGCGAGCAGCACGCTCTCCACGAGGTCGCGCCGCCGCTCCGACACCACGAGACCGAGTGCCGACAGCACCCCCGACGCCCGCGGCACCACGATCCGAATCATGCCGAGCTCATCGGCGATGGCGGCGGCGTGCAGGGGCCCGGCACCGCCGAAGCCCAGCAGCGCGAGCTCGCGCGGGTCGATGCCGCGCTCCACCGTGGTCACCCGCACCGCCTGCGCCATCTCGGCGCTGGCCACATGCGCGATGCCCGCCGCCGTCTCGAGCGTGCCGAGCCCCAGCTCGGCGCCCAGGTCGCCCACCGCCCGCTCGCCGGCCGCGCGGTCCAGCGCCACGCCGCCGGCCAGCGGCGAGTCCGGGTCGAGGTACCCGAGCAGCAGGTTGGCGTCGGTCACCGTGGGCTCGCTCCCGCCCCGCCCGTAACACGCGGGCCCCGGCTCGGCCCCCGCCGATCGCGGTCCCACGCGCAGCGCGCCGCCCGCGTCGCGCCAGGCCACGCTGCCGCCGCCGGCGCCCACGGTGTGCACGTCCACCATCGGCAGCGCCAGGACGCGGCCGCCCACCTCGCGGCCGCCGGTGCCGGCCACCCGTCCGTCGTGGGCCACCGAGACGTCGCACGACGTGCCGCCCATGTCGAGGCAGACCGCGTCGGGGGCGCCCGCGCGCTCCGCCAGCCGGGCGGCGCCTGCCGCGCCGCCGGCGGGGCCCGACAGCACGGTCCAGGACCCGTGCCGGGCGGCGGTGGGAGCGTCGGCCACGCCGCCACCCGAGAGCATGACCTCGGGTTGGGGAAGCCCGGCATCGGCCGCGCGCCCCGCCAGCCGCTCGAGGTAGCGGCGCAGGAGAGGGGAGAGGGCGGCGTCCACGACCGTGGTCGCGCAGCGCTCGTACTCGCGGAAGACCCCGGCCGTCTCGTGCGACGTGGACACGTGCACGCGCGGCCGCGCGTCCCCCACCAGCGCGGCGGCCCGGCGCTCGTGCGCGGGGTGACGGAAGCCCCACAGCAGGCACACCGCGGCCGCCTCCACGTCATCGGGCAGCGCCCCCACGCGTTTCGCCAGCCTGTCCTCGTCAAGGTCGCGCAGCACTCCGCCGGGCCCGCAGCGCTCCGGCACCGCCAGCCTGAGGGCGGAGGGCACGAGCGGCGGCGGATGTCCGGCGCACAGCCGGTAGAGCTCCGCGCGCGCCTGGCGACCCAGCTCCTCGATGTCGGTGAAGCCCTCCGTTGCGAGCAGCGCCGTGCGCGCGGTGCGCCCCTCGAGCAGCGCGTTGGTGCCCACGGTCATGCCGTGCACGAAGCGCTCGACGTCGCCGGCGCGTGCGTTCGCTCGCTCGAGCGCCGCCTCCACCGCGGCGATCACGCCCAGCGACTGGTCCTCCGGGGTGGACGGGGCCTTGGCGGTGACGAGGCCGTCCGGGCCGAGCAGCACGGCGTCGGTGAAGGTCCCGCCGACGTCGACCCCGAGGAGCATCGGGACGGAACGCTAGACGCCGCAAGGGAAGGAGGCGGTTGCCCGCCCCCTTCCACCCCCCGGTGTGAAAGCTAGGCCGCCGCGGTTACCTCGAGGCTCTCCTCGAGGTGGCGGTGCGACGGGCAGTACTTGCTGCCCGGCAGCGGCACCCGCTGGCACGCCGTGCCCTTGCGGGTGGTGGCGTGGCAGCAGAGCGGGCTGCCGTCGAAGGTGACTCCGGCGCGCGCGTGCTGGTCCACGTAGTCGCCGGCGAGGCGCACGTAGCGGTCGATGACCTGGTAGGCGCGCAGCTGCCCGCTCATCGGAAACAGGTCGCGCACGTCGTTGAAGAGCGTCCGCGACGGTCGCGCGAAGTAGAAGCGATCGCTGGCGAGCCGCTCCATGGCCCCCTCGCAGGAGCGCAGAAAGCGCTGCTTGCCCTCACCCGGACGACCGGCGTGCTCGATCACGTGAGGTGCGAGCTCGCGGTAGATCAAGCGGCTGAACTGATACATCGGGCCTCCCTATCCCTAGTCCCCACCGCCCCACATTCCGTTTCCCCGAGGCGGCGAGCGCCGAGTATGACGCCGGCGTGTAAAGCACCAACGTATGCATTGTTAAGTTGGGATTAACGCGGGTTCTCCACCCACGCAGAACCAACGCTTGGGGCGCGCGGAACTGCCGCCGCTACTCCGGCAGGCGGCCGTAGATCGAGCGCCGGAAGATCTGCACGAGCGCGTCGGTAACGGGCTCGCGATCGGCGTCCGGGGTGTCGCGGGAGAAGTGGTAGAGCGTGCGCTCGCACATCCAGACCAGCGCCATGGCCGTCTCGGCAGCGGGCACCTCCACGGCCGAGCCGGCGCGCTGGTCGGCCTCGATGCGCTCGCGCGTGGCATCCACGAAGCGGTTGATCAGCGCGACCCAGAACGCGCGGACATCGTCGTCGTAGCCCGCCGCCTCGGAGACCACGCGCAGCACCGCCTTGTGCTCCAGGTACACCGCGACGATGCGCTCGAGGGAGTCGGCCAGCTCGGCGTCGCCGTGCCACCAGCGGTCCGCCTCCTCGTAGAGTGCCTCGGTGACCTCGCCGGTGAGCCGCATGAGCAGCTCGCTCTTGTCGCGGAAGTAGAAGTAGAACGCCGTCCGCCCGATGCCCGCCCGCGTGGCGATCTGCTCGACGCTGAGCCCGGCGAACGAGCTGCCCTCCTCCAGCAGGTCGGAGGCCGCCGCAAGAATCGCCGCCTCGGCGGCGGCGCGCCGGTCGACTCGCTCCTCGGTGGCCATGGGCCGAGTTTACCGTTGACACCCCGTCTGACACTGTGTCAGCATCTGGCCCATGTCCACGCTTCTCGATCTCACCAGCCAGGGCGACGTCGCCACGATCTCCGACGACACCTATCTGCGCCGCTCGCTGCAGCTCATGACCCCGCAGCAGCTCTACGTGCTCTGGGAGCGCCAGCAGTGGCAGTCCCAGACGATCGACCTGGAGCAGGACAAGCGCGACTGGGAGGCGCTGACCCAGGAGCAGCGCGACGAGGCCATCTACACCCTGTCCGCCTTCTTCATCGGGGAGGAGCGGGTGACCACCGAGTTCACCGGGCTGGTGATGGCCTACGCGGACGAGCAGGAGGCCGCCTTCCTCGCCACCCAGCAGGTGGACGAGGCGCGGCACATGCAGTTCTTCGACCGCTTCCACGGCGAGGTGCTGGAGCGCGACGGCGACCTCCACGCGCACCTCGAGCGTGCGCGCGAGGACGTCACGGGGGCGTTCATCACGCTCTTCGACGAGACGCTCGTGCAGGCCGGGCGCACGCTCATCGAGAACCCGAGGGACCTCGAGGCCAAGGTCGACTTCATCACCGTCTACCACATGGTCATCGAGGGCACGCTCGCGCTCACCGGGCAGCACTTCCTGCTGCGCTTCTGCGAGGACAACGGGATCCTGCCGGGCTTCGCCGAGGGCTTCGGCAACATCGCGCGCGACGAGCACCGGCACGTGGCCTACGGCACCTGGTTCCTGCAGCAGCAGTCCGAGGACCCCGGCATCGCCAAGCGAATCCAGGACAAGCTCGTGGAGCTTCTGCCTGCCGCCGCGGGCGTGCTCGTCCCGCCCGGCTACTCGCTCGGGGACGAGTACACGATCATGGGCTACACCTCGCAGGAGCAGAACGAGTACGCCTTCACCGCGCTCACCCGCCGGCTCAAGGTGATCGGAGTGGGGCTGCCAGTGGCGGCCTGAGCCGTACCCGTCCCGGCCGCTAACCTCGGCGGCCGCATGGCTCAGCAGTACGTCTACTCCATGTACCGCCTGTCGCGGCGCTATCCGCCGGACAAGGAAGTGCTCACCGACATCTCGGTCTCCATGCTGCCCGGGGCCAAGATCGGCGTGCTCGGCTACAACGGCGCCGGCAAGTCCACGCTGCTGCGGATCATGGCCGGGCTCGACACCGACTACCAGGGCGAGGCCCAGCTCGCGCCCGGCGCCACCGTCGGGCTGCTCGAGCAGGAGCCCGAGCTGGATCCGTCCAAGGACGTGCGCGGCAACGCGGAGGAGGGCCTGAGCGGGGTCCGGGCGATGCTCGACCGCTTCAACGAGCTCGCGGCCAACTACTCGGACGAGACGGCGGACGAGTTCGGCAAGCTGCAGGAGAAGATCGACGCGGTGGACGGCTGGAACCTCGACAGCCGCCTCGACCAGGCCATGGACGCGCTGCGCTGCCCACCCGGCGATTCGCCCGTGGAGCACCTCTCCGGCGGTGAGCGCCGCCGCGTGGCCCTGTGCCGCCTGCTGCTGCGCCAGCCCGACCTGCTCCTGCTCGACGAGCCCACCAACCACCTCGACGCCGAGTCGGTGGGGTGGCTCGAGCGCCACCTGCGCGACTACCCGGGCACCGTCGTGGCCGTGACACACGACCGCTACTTCCTGGACAACGTGACCGGCTGGATCCTCGAGCTCGACCGCGGACGCGGCATCCCCTACGAGGGCAACTACTCCGGCTGGCTCGAGCAGAAGCAGCAGCGGCTCCAGCAGGCGGAGAAGAAGGAGGGTGCGCGCCTGCGCACGATCGACCACGAGATCGAGTGGGTGCGCCTCAACCCCGCCGGCCGGCGCACCAAGCCCAAGGCTCGCCTGAAGAACTACGAGAACCTGCTCGCGGCCGACCGCGACGTGAAGCTCGACCAGGTGCAGATCCACATCCCCGCGGGGCCGCGGCTGGGCGACGTGGTGGTGGAGGCCGACGGCGTCTCCAAGGGCTACGGCGACAAGCTGCTGTTCGAGGACCTCACCTTCACCCTCCCGCGCGGCGGGATCGTGGGCGTCATCGGCCCCAACGGCGCCGGCAAGACCACGCTCTTCCGGATGATCGCCGGTCAGGAGCAGGCCGACGACGGCGACCTGCGCGTGGGCGACACCGTGGACCTGGCCTACGTGGACCAGAGCCGCGACGAGCTCGAGCCGGACAAGACCGTGTGGGAGGAGATCTCCGGCGGCGCCGACCAGATCGACGTGGGCGGCCGCCAGATGAACTCGCGCGCGTACGTGGCCGGCTTCAACTTCCGCTCCACCGAGCAGCAGAAGAAGGTGGCCAAGCTCTCCGGCGGGGAGCGCAACCGCGTGCACCTCGCCAAGCTCCTGCGCCGCGGCGGCAACCTGCTGCTGCTGGACGAGCCCACCAACGACCTCGACGTGGACACGCTGCGCGCGCTCGAGGAGGCGTTGCTGTCGTTTGCCGGCTGCGCCGTCGTGATCAGCCACGACCGCTGGTTCCTCGACCGCATCGCCACCCACGTGCTCGCGTTCGAGGGCGACTCGCAGGTCACGTGGTTCGAGGGCAACTTCGACGCGTATGAGGAGTGGCGCCGCGAGCGCCTGGGCGACGAGGCCGACCGCCCCCACCGCATCACCTACAGGAAGCTCGCGCGCGGCTAGGGCGATACTTGGTGCGGCATGGCCTTCGTCCCGCCCGCCCGCCACCTGCTTCGCGCCAGGGACCTGGCCGACGCCCGCTACTTCGAGCCGCTGGACGTGGAGGAGCTGGCGGCCGCCGCGGGGTTGTCGCGAGCCCACTTCAGCCGTGAGTTCCGGCGCGTCTTCGGCGAGTCGCCGCACGCCTACCTCCTCACCCGCCGGCTGGAGCGCGCCGCGGCTCTGCTGCGCGACACCGACCGCTCGGTGGCCGACATCTGCCTCTCGGTGGGCCTGCAGAGCGTGGGTTCGTTCACCACCAGCTTCACCCGCACCTACGGGCAGTCGCCCACCGCCTATCGCGCAGCATTCCCGCCCGCCAGCCGGCACGCGCGCATACCCACCTGCATCGCGCGTGCATACGGGCGCCCGCAACGCCGCACGTTTCGAGAAGACAGCGGCCCGGCGCAGGGCTAGCGTGCCTGGCGACCGTTCCGCTCGACCAAGGAGGACCCCATGATCAGGATCGCCAACGCACAGCTGTGGGTGCACGACCAGGACGAGGCGCTCGCGTTCTACACGCAGAAGCTGGGGATGGAGGTGCGCGCCGACGTGACCCTGCCCGAGATGGGCGACTTCCGCTGGCTCACCGTCGGGCCGGCCGGGCAGCCCGAGGTCTCGATCGTGCTGATGGCCATCCCGGGGCCCCCGGTGATGGACGCCGACACCGCCAAGGAGGTGGAGGAGCTGATGGCGAAGGGCTTCGCGGGCACCGTCTTCCTCACCACCGAGGACTGCCAGGCCTCCTACGAGGAGCTCAAGGGCCGCGGGGTCGAGTTCACCGAGGGGCCCGAGGAGCGGCCCTACGGCATCGACTCGGGGTTCCGCGACCCGTCCGGCAATGCCTTCCGCCTCACCGAGGTGAAGGAGCTGGCGGCGCTCTAGCCGGGCGCCACGGGGGAGCCGCCGCGCGAGGCGCGCGCGGCGGCTTCGGCCAGCTCGTCGCGGTGGTCCGGGTGCGCGATGGCCGCCGGCGCCCGCGAACTACGCCAGCCGCATGCCAAGCAGCCCGGCGTGCGCCTGCACGTGCTCGGAGAAGCCGGCGAAGTCGCGCGCGTAGAGCTGCTGCGGGCCATCGCACAGCGCCGCCTCGGGATCCTCGGCGATCTCCACGATTATCCCGTCCGCGCCCACCGCGGCGGCGGCGCGCGACAGCGGCTCCACCAGGCGGCGGTCGCCGGACGCGTGGCTGGGGTCCACGATCACCGGCAGGTGGGTGTGCAGCTTCAGCCACGGCACGGCTGAGAGGTCGAGCGTGAAGCGCGTGGCGGTCTCGAACGTGCGGATGCCGCGCTCGCAGAGGATCACCGGCTCGTTGGCCTCCTTGAGCACGTAGTCGGCCGCCATCAGCAGCTCCTCGACCGTGGAGGAGAGGCCGCGCTTGAGCAGCACCGGCTTGCCCAGCGCGCCCACGGCCTGCAGCAGCCCGTAGTTCTGCATGTTGCGCGCGCCCACCTGGATCACGTCCACCGCGTCCGCCACGGCGGCGGCGTGTTGGGCGTCGGTGAGCTCGCTGACCACCGGCAGGCCGGTCTCGTCGCGGGCCTCGCGCAGGATGTCGAGCCCCCCGGCGCCCAGCCCCTGGAAGCTGAAGGGCGAGGTGCGCGGCTTGAACGCGCCGCCGCGCAGCATCGACGCTCCTCCCGCCTTGACCGCGCGCGCCACGCCGAGGGTCTGCTCGCGCGACTCCACCGTGCACGGCCCCGCGATCAGGCAGAAGGTGTCGCCGCCGCCCACCGAGCGGCCGGCCACGTCGAACACGCTGGGCTGCTGGTGGGAGAGGTCGAGCGAGGCCAGCTTGTACGGGCGCGAGATCTCCACCACCCGGTCCACTCCCTCCATCCCCTCGAGCCCCAGCTCGCGGACGCGCTCGGGGTCGCCGATCGCGCCGATGGCGGTGGTCAGCTCGCCGGGCATCACCACCACGTGCACGCCCGTCTCCTCGAGCTTGGCCACCACGGCGTCGACGTCGGGCTGCGTGGCCTCGGGTGTCATCACGACCATCACCGCGGCAGGTGCTTCCAGGCCTCGGGAATCTCCTCCATGCCCTGGAGGAAGTGCTCGACCTTCACCTCGAGGAACAGCGCGGCGCAGTCCGCCACCACCTCGCCGCCGTCACGCATCTCGCCCGCGAGGTGGAGCTTGCGGCCCTCGGTGCGGTCCACCCAGGCCTCGACCTCGAACATCCGGTCGATGAAGGCGGGGCTGCGGTAGTTCACCTCGAGCTTGGCGGTCACGGCGGGCCTGCGGAGGATGATGAGCAGCGACCCCACGGCATCGTCGAGCACGGTGGCCAGCGCCCCGCCGTGCACGAAGCCGGGGGCGCCCTCGTGGCGCTTGTCGATGGTCACCTCGCCCCTGATGCGGTCGCCGTCGATGTGGGCATGGAGTCCCAGCCCACAGGGGTTCTCGCTGCCGCACGCCAGGCAGTTGGGATGGTGCTCGATCAGCTTCGGCACGGCGGCGTGCAGCCTAGTCCCAGCTCTCGAAGCGGTGCTCCCCGGCGGCATCCACGAGCGAGTGGGCGCCGGCGAGCTGCGGCTGCGCGGTGGGGTGGTCGGTGCGGCGATGTGCTCCCCTGCTCTCCTCGCGCGCGAGCGCGCAGCGGGCGATCAGCGCGGCGAGCGGGAAGGGGTCCTCGGCGAGCTCAACCAGGCCCTCGGGCGAGCGCTCGAGTCCCCCGTGACGCCAGAGCGCCTCGCGGGTGGCGGGCACCGGGACGGGGTTGGGCCCGGGCGGCGGGGGCTCGGGCACGACGGGCTGCGGCGCCGGGCCCGCCGCGGCGGCCAGGGCGGCGCGGCGCCCGAACACGAAGCAGTCGGCCAGCGAGTTGGAGGCGAGCCGGTTCGCGCCGTGCAGCCCGTTGCAGGCGCATTCTCCGATCGCGTGGAGGCCGGGGATGGACGAGCGGCCCTCGAGGTCGGTGGCGATCCCGCCCATGGTGTAGTGGGCGGCCGGCGCCACCGGGATGAGCTCGCGGCGGGAGTCCAGGCCCACCTCCGCGAGCGCCTGCGCGATGTTGGGGAAGCTGCCAGGGTCCACCTCGCGCATGTCCAGGTGCACCGGCCCCGCCGCGCTTTCGCGCTGGACGGCCAGCGCCACCTCGTCGCGGGGCGCCAGCTCGTCCACGAAGCGCTCGCCCGCCGGGTTCACGAGCGTGGCGCCCTCGCCGCGTATCGCCTCGGTTATGAGGAAGCCGTCGCGGTCGCCGTCGTGCACGAGCGCGGTGGGATGGAACTGTTGGAACTCGAGGTCGGCCAGCTCCGCGCCCGCGGCGTGGGCCAGGGTTATTCCCGCGCCGATCGCGCCGCGCGGGTTGGTGGTGCGCGCCCAGAGGGCGGCGGCGCCGCCCGTGGCGAGGATGGTGCCGCGCGAGAGCACGAGCACCGAGTCGCCGTCGCGGGTGTCGCCGCGCAGGCCCACGCAGCGGCCCTCGCTGGTCCAGATGGCGCCGGCGGTGGTCCACTCCAGCACGGTGATGCGCTCGTGAGTGGCGGCCAGCGCGGAGAGCTGGCGGGTGATGCGCCGCCCGGTGGCGCTGCCGCCCGCGTGCACCACGCGCCGCGTGGAGTGGCCGCCCTCGAGCCCGAGCGCCAGGCCGCCGCCGCGCCGGTCGCCGTCGAAGCGCACGCCCAGGCGCTGGAGGTCGCGCACCCGCTCCGGCGACTCCTCGCACAGCACCCGCGCGGCGCTCGCGCGTCCCAGGCCGCGCCCCGCCGCCATGGTGTCGGCCAGGTGCTCGGCCACCGAGTCGTCGTGCGCAAGCGCCGCGGCTATCCCGCCCTGGGCCCAGTAGCTCGCGGACTGGTCCAGCGGACGGCGGGAGACGAGCGCCACGCGCGCGCCCTCACGGGCCGCCACGAGCGCCGCGAAGATGCCCGCGGCGCCGGCGCCCACGACGGCGACGTCGGCCCGCAGGAGGGGGGTCTCGGGTTCGCTCGCCATGGCGGCGCACTACCGTACCGGCGTGCTCTATTTCCGCCACGACTCGTCGCTCGAGCACGAGACGGGCGCGCACCCGGAGCAGGCGGCGCGCATCCCGGCGATCGAGGCGGCCCTCGAGGCACGCGGCTGGCTGGGGTACGAGCGGGTTGAGGCGCCGGCGGCGGACGTCGCGCGGGTCACCGCGGTGCATCCCGAGCGCCACGTCGAGGCCGTCCGGGCGATGAGCGAGGGCGGCGGCGGCTGGTTCGACCCCGACACCTACGCGAGCCCCGGCTCCTACCGCGCGGCCCTCCACGGCGCCGGCGGCGCGTGCGCGATGACCGAGGCGCTGCTGGGCGAGGGCGACGTGCGCTTCGGCTTCTGCGGCCTGCGCCCGCCGGGCCACCACGCCGAGACCGCCACCGCGATGGGCTTCTGCCTCTTCAACAACATCGCCATCGCGGCGCGTCACGCGCTGGACGCGCTGGGAGCGGCGCGGGTGTTCATCCTCGACTGGGACGTCCACCACGGCAACGGCACCAACGAGGTCTTCCACGCCTCACCCGAGGTGCTGTTCGCCAGCATCCACCAGTCGCCGCTGTATCCGGGCACCGGCGCGTTGGGGGACACCGGCTCCGGGGAGGGCGAGGGCTACGCGCTCAACCTGCCCGTCCCGCCGGGCGCCGGCGAGGACGTGTGGCTATCGCTGGTCGAGCACGTGGCCATGCCGGCGGCGCGGGCGTTCGAGCCCGACCTCGTGCTCGTGTCGGCCGGCTTCGACGCCCACCGCGACGACCCGCTCGCGAGTTGTCTGCTCGACACCTCCTCGTTCGCGGAGATGGCCCGCCACGCGCGATCGCTGGGGGTGCCCGTGGGCGCGGTGCTCGAGGGCGGCTACGACCTCGACGCGCTGTCGGCGTCCGTCGTGGCCACGCTCGAGGCGTTCGCGGACGGGGGCGAGCCGCGCTCGGTGGAGCCGGACGCGCTCACCGAGCGCGCACGAGAGGTGCACGCCGCGCGCTGGGCGCTCTGACACGGCGAGGCGGCCGGCTTTCCCGGCCCTACCTCATCCCACGTGAAGCATCCTGCCCTGCGGTCGCAGGACGACCATGAAGCAGGACGCTTGCTCGCGTTCGCCCCCTGCCGGGCCGCGCCCGGCTACTCGCCGCCGTTGACGAAGCGCGGGTAGCCGCCCGGGAAGCCGAGGCCGGCGTAGCGCTCGGCCTCCTGCTGGGCTTCCTCGCTGCTGTCGAACTCGCCCGCGAACACCACCTGGAAGCCGGGGTTGAGGCTGGAGTAGTCGCTCGAGTCGAGCACGCCGGCCGGGATGCCGGCCCGGGCGGCCTGCTCTGCCGTGGCCGTGGCGCCCTCGACGGTGTCGGTGGACAGGAGGATCACCGTGTAGGCGCTCGTGTCGGCCGGCCACTCCCGGACGTCACCGGATCCGCCGTCCTCGTCGGGCGCGGGCGGCTCGTCCTCCTCCTCGTCGGTGCCGGTCTCGTCCGTGGGCGTGCCCTGGGGGCTGGTGGCCGGCGGCTGGACGGGCGGGCCGGCCACCTGCTCGGCCTCGTCGGAGATCTCCACGAGGGCGAAGGCCGCCGCGGCGCCGGCGAGCAGGACCACGCCCCCGACGACGGCGGCCGGCAGTCGCCAGCTCGGGGGCCGGCGGTAGCCGAGGTTCAGGCGCTCGCCGCACTCGAGGCAGAACAGCTGGTCCGCCTCCGCGTCGGCTCCACAGCGGGGACAGGCGGCCGGCGGGGCGTCGGTTCGCTCGATCGTCTGCGGCATGGGCTCAGCGGCGGCGGATGGAGAGGCGGCGGACCCTGGTGCCCGGCTCCGCGCGGTCCGGCTCCGCGGCATCCGGCTCCGCGCGGTCCGGCTCCGCGCGGTCCGGCTCCGCGGCATCCGGCTCCGCGCTGTCCGGCGGTCGCAGCTCCTGGGTGGGGCTCGGCTCGGCCTGAAGCGCGGCCGCGGGCTCCGGCTCGCTCTCGGTCGTCGCGGGCCGGCCCAGCGCGGTCCCGCAGCGCTCGCAGAAGCGCGCCTCGGTGCTCACGAGCGAGTTGCATGACGGGCAGGCGCCCGCGATCCCGGCGGCCACGACCTCGACGGTGCGGGCGTTGCCGCCCAGCGCCTCGGTGAGCCCGCGCTCCTCGGCGTCCACGGCGCGGATCTCCTCGGCCTTGCGCTCGAGGAGCTCGGGCTCGCGGCGGTTGCGGCGGTGCATCTCGAAGAGCAGGGCGCCGAGCTCGAGCAGCATGGCCTCGCGGCGCCGCCGGAGCTGACGGGCGCGCCGGCGCATGGCGCCGCGCTCGCGCGCGCTGGGCCGCTTGCGGCGGCCGGCGTCGGCACCGGGATCGGCCCCGGCGGGAGCGGCCGAGCCGCCGGCGGTCTCGTCCGCCGCGTCCGCGGCGCGCCGCCGCAGGCGTGTGAGCGAGAGGCGCATCGCATGGACACGATAGCCCCGGGCGAGGCGGCTGCCCGCCTCACCCGGCCGCGGCGAGGTCCCTGTACGCCTCCGCCACCCGTCGCGCCATGCGCCGGCGGTCGAACAGGCCGGCGCGCGCGCGGCCGGGCACGCGCGGGTCGGCGGCGTCGAGATGCGGCCGCACGGCGGCCAGCCATGCGTCCAGCTCGAAGGGCGCGCACAGCGTCCCCGGCACGCCGGCGAGTGCAAGCGGCGCCACGCCGGCGTCGGTGGCCAGCACCGGCACGTCGCAGGCCAGGGCCTCCAGCGTGGCCAGCCCGAAGCCCTCGCGCTCGGAGGTCACCACCACGGCGTTCGCGGCGTTCACGTGATCGGGCACGTCGTCCGGGTGGGTGGCGTCGTAGGTGAGCAGCGTCGCGCCGGCGGCCTCGGCCAGGAGGCGCGCCCGGTCGGCGCGCTTCTCGGGGCGCGCCGGGTCCGCGGGGAAGAGCAGATAGCGCCCCGCAGGGTCGAGGCGCAGGCGTTCGCGGGCGGCGCGCCGGTCCCCCGGCGCGAAGCGGTCGAGGTCCACGCCGCAGGGGAGCACGGCCACGCGGCGCCGCACCCCGGCGCCGTCGAGTTCGCTGCGCGCGAGCGAGGCCGACACCGTGGCGGGCAGCGCGAGCCGCGGCACGAGCGCGCGCGAGAGGCGGCCCACCCGCGTGTGGGCGAGATCGGTGCCGTGGAAGGTCACCACGAGCGGCGCCCCGCGCAGCCCGCGCGCCGACCAGCCCGTGAGCCCGTAGTGAGCATGCACGACGTCGAAGCGCTCGCGGCGGAAGCGGGCGCGCAACTCGCGCGCGGCGCGCGCGTAGGGAGCCCAGCCGCCGCCGCTGAACGCGAACAGCTCCACCTCGAGCCCGTCGATCAGCCGCAGCGACTCCACCTGGTCGCGCACGAAGCGACCGAGCGCCGGGTGCTCCTCGGAGGGGTACATGTTCGTCACGACCAGAACGCGCATGGCGGCGCCAGCGTATTTCGTCACGAGGCCGTCGCCATTTCGTCACGGGCAGGCGTGGAACCGTCACCGGCCTCGATGCAGCATCGGTGGCGACCGAAGTCGTCTCGACAGGGAGGTTTCGATGTACCGCGCGATGGGACATGCACATGCCGGGCTCCACCGGGCCGGCCGCGCGCTCCGCGAGGGCGCCGGCCAGGGCACCGTGGAGTACGTGGCGCTGATCCTGCTGGTGGCGCTGATCATGGCCGGCGTGGTGGCGGGGATGAGCGAGTTCCGGACGGACGAGGGGCGCAGCCTGGCCGACACGCTGATCGACAAGCTCAAGTCGGCGGTGCGCAAGGTCGCCTTCTGACAGTCGTGCGAACATGCGCGCCGTGACCGCGCCGGACGCCATGTCCCCGATCGCCGTCTTCGACTCCGGGGTCGGAGGGCTCGCTGTGCTGCACGAGTGCCTCGTCTCCCTGCCCCACGAGGACTTCGTGTACCTGGCGGACACGGCGCGCTTTCCCTACGGGGATCGCGACCCCGGCGAGCTGCGCGAGTTCGCCCTGGAGCTGGGCGAGCTGCTGCTGGCCGAGGGCGCCAAGCTGCTCGTGGTGGCGTGCAACTCCGCCACGTCCGCGGCGCTGCCGGCCCTGCGCGAGGCGCTGGCCGGCCGCGCCGAGGTGGTGGGCGTGGTGGAGCCGGAGTCGCGGCGCGCGGCGCGCGTGTCGGCCAATGGCCGCATCGGCCTGCTGGCCACCCCCGCCACGGTGGCCAGCGGCGCCTACGAGCGTACCCTGGAGCGGGTGGCGGCGGGCGCCGTGCTCACGTCCGTGCCCTGCCCCGAGCTCGCGCCCTACATCCAGCGCGGCGAGGAGGTCGACGGCCGGCTTGTCGAGCTCGTCGATGGCTACTGCGCTCCGCTGCTGTCCGCGGGCGTGGACACGGTCATCCTCGGCTGCACGCACTACCCGCTCGTGCGGCCGATCCTGCAGCGCGCGCTGGGTCGCGGCGTGGAGATCGTCACCTCCGGCCAGGCCATCGCGGACGCCGTGCAGGAGGCGCTGGAGGCCGGCGCCCTGGCGCGGCCCGCATCGGGGCCGCGCGGCGACTACCGCTTCCTCTGCTCGGGCGACCCGGCGGAGTTCGGCCGGCTGGGCAAGCGCTTCCTCCAGCTCCCGATCGGCGACGTGCGCCGCATCGAGGTCGCGCCCGCCCGCGCGCTGGGGAGGGCGGCGTGAGGCACGACGGCCGCGCCCCGGATGACCTGCGCGCGGTGACCATCGAGCCCGGCTTCATGAGCACCGCCACGGGCTCGGCGCTCATCTCGATGGGCGGCACGCGCGTCATCTGCACGGCCTCGGCGCTGGAGAGCGTGCCCAGGTGGATGGCCGGCAAGGGCCGCGGCTGGGTCACGGCCGAGTACGGGATGCTTCCCGCGTCCACGGGCGACCGCAAGCAGCGCGACGTCTCCAAGGGCCGCCCGGACGGGCGCACGGTGGAGATCCAGCGGCTCATCGGCCGCGCCCTGCGCGGGGTGGTCGACTTCGGCGCGCTTGGGGAGCGCACCCTCTACGTCGACTGCGACGTGCTCGAGGCCGACGGCGGCACGCGCTGCGCGTCCATCACCGGCGGCTACGTGGCGCTCCAGCTCGCCCTGCAAAAGCTGGTGGAGGACGGCAAGCTCGGCTCGCTGCCGCTCACGGGATCGGTCGCCGCGGTCTCGTGCGGGATGGTGGACGGCGTGGCCTGCCTCGACCTCGACTATCCGGAAGACGCCGGCGCCGAGGTGGACATGAACGTGGTGATGACGGGCGAGGGCGGCCTGGTAGAGGTCCAGGGCACCGCGGAGCGGACGCCGCTCACGCGCGCGTCGCTCGACGAGCTGCTCGCGCTCGCGCAGGCCGGCATCGAGCGGCTGCGGGCAGCTCAGGGCGCCGCCACCGGCGGGCTGCCCGCCGCCGCTCCCGCAGGCTAGGCGGGGCCATGAGGCTCGTCCTCGCCACGCGCAACGCACACAAGCTGCGTGAGCTCGGCGGGCTCATGGACGGTCACGAGCTCGTGCCGCTTCCGGACGACGCAAGGCTGCCGCCGGAGACCGGGGAGACGTTCGCGGAGAACGCGCTCGTGAAGGCCCGCGCCGCCGCCGCCGCCACCGGGATGGCGGCGATCGCCGACGACTCCGGCATCGAGGCGGCGGCGCTCGGCGGCGCTCCGGGCGTCCGCTCCGCGCGCTTCGCCGGCGAGCGGGCGAGCGACGAGGACAACCTCGCCAAGCTGCTGCGCGACGTGCCGGCCGGCGGCGACCGCCGCGTGGCCTACGTCTGTGCGGTGGCCTACGTTGCGCCGGGGGGACCCGAGAAGCTCTTCGAGGGCCGCTGCGACGGCGAGCTCGCCGCCGAGCCACGCGGCAGCGGCGGCTTCGGCTACGACCCGGCCTTCGTCCCGGCCGACGTCGGCGACGCCCGAACCATGGCCGAGCTCGACCCCGCCGAGAAGGACGCCATCAGCCACCGCGGCCGCGCGGCCCGCGCGCTGCTCGCGTGGCTCGACAGCGGCGGCGCGGGCCCGCGATGACCATCCGGGCGGCCGGCACGATCGACCCGGTGCTCCTCGGCCGCCGCAAGACGCGCGCGGCGGCCCTCTCGATCGCGTCCAACGCCACGCTGATCGTGCTCAAGGTCATCGCGGGCGTGATCACGGGGTCCATCGCGATCATCACCGAGGCGGTGCATTCCGGCATCGACCTCATGGCCTCGGTCATCGCCTACTTCAGCGTCCGGAAGGCCGAGGCTCCGGCCGACCACGAGCACCCCTACGGGCACGCCAAGGTCGAGAACCTCGCGGCGGCCTTCGAGGGCGTCCTGGTGCTCGTGGGCGCGGGGATCATCGTGTTCGAGTCGGTCCGCCGGCTGGCCGACGTGCCCGAGGTCGAGTCGCTCGGCTTCGGCATCGGGGTGATCGCCTTCTCCGGCGTGGCCAACGTCATCGTCTCGACCTACCTCTACCGCGAGGCGCGGGTCACGCAGTCGCCGGCGCTGGAGGGGGACGCCGCGCACCTGCGCACGGACGCCATGACCTCGTTCGGCGTGCTGATCGGGCTGGTGCTCGTGCAGGCCACCGGGCAGGAGGTGCTCGACCCCGTGGCGGCACTGCTCGTGGCCGGGGCGATCATCGGGACCGGGGTGCGCATCGTCTCGCGCTCCTCGCGGGTCCTGGTGGACGAGACGCTGCCCGAGTTCGAGCTCGAGGCCGTGCGGGAGGTCATCGAGGGGCACGGGGCGGAGGAGATCGAGGGCTTCCACAAGCTGCGCGCCCGCCGCGCCGGAAGCCGCCGCTACGTGGACATGCACGTGCAGTTCCGCACCGGCACCACGCTGGAGCGCGCGCACGAGCTCGCGCACGAGCTGCAGGGCGGAATCCGCACCCGGCTGCACGACGCGGACGTGCTCATCCACCTGGAGCCGTCGCGGCGCGAGTGACGCTCACCGCAGGTTGATGGCCGCCGCCGCCGCGATGGCCAGCAGCACGCCGAAGTAGCCGAGGTAGCCGTTGAGCAGCACGATCACGGCTGCCACGACGCACACCGCGACGGTCACGATCCACGAGATCCGGGAGAGGGGCACGGCGCTATTCTGGCGGCGATGGCCGACGCCGCGCAGACCCCCGAGCTCGCGCTGCGCTATCTCGGCGAGCTGAGCACGGACATCCAGGCCGTCGTGATCCTCGACCGGGCGGGCGCGCTGGCCGCCGCCACCGAGGACGACGAGGGCCGCGCGGGCCGCATGCGCGAGCTCGTCACGGAGCTGTTCGAGCACGCGGGGGAGAGCGCCTGCCAGGTGGAGGTCACGACCACCGAGGGCGGCGTGTTCGCCGTCCGCGAGCACGGCTGGACCATCGCCGTGGTCACGGGGCGCTTCGCGCTGCCCTCGCTGACGTTCTTCGACCTGCGCAGCGTGCTGTCCGATCTCGAGAGACGGGCGGCATGAAGGAACGCAAGGGCCCGGTCGGGAGAGTCGGCGGCCTGGCCGCGGGCCTCGCGGCGGCGGCGCGGCGGCGCCAGAGCGCGCGCGACCCGCGCGTGGTGGTGTACGACTCCGCCGGTCACGCCCGTGTCCTGGCGCCCACCGATCCGCTGCAGGAGGGCCTGCTCGCCGCGGGCCGCGAGCTCATCGACCTGGGCGTGGTGGAGCGCGGGTGAGCGCCGGTACCCGCCAGGGCGGGCTCGTCGCTCCGGACCTGGCCGCCCGGGTGGTCGAGCGAGCGCTCTCGCGCGGCGGTGACCTCGGCGAGCTCTACGCCGAGGACCGCGCCACCCTCGCGCTCTCCCTCGACGACGGCCGCGTGGAGCGGCCCTCCACCGGCAGCGAGCGCGGGGCCTCCGTGCGCGTGGTCCTCGGCGACGCCAGCTACTTCGGCCACGTGGACGGTCTCGCGGAAGAGGACCTGATGCGCGTGGCCGAGTCGGTTTCACAGGCTGTGCGCGGCGACTCCCGGACGCCGGCCGCGCTGGGCGCTCCGGAGGCCGCCGCCTCCCACGAGGTGCGCGTCCGGCCCGAGGACGTGGAGGCCGCCGCCAAGGCGGGGCTGCTGCGCGCCTGCGACGAGCGCGCCCGCGCGGCGGCCGCGGAGGTGGTGCAGGTCACCGCGAGCTACGCGGAGGGCCGCCGGCGCGTGGAGATCTACAACTCGAACGGCCTCGCCGCCGCCGACGACCGCACGCGCGTGCGCCTGGGCGTGCAGGTGGTGGCGCGCCGCAACGGGCGCGTGGAGACCGGGCACGAGACCCTCGGCGGCCACGCCGGCTTCGAGCTGGTGGAGTCAGACCCCGGCGCGGTGGCGGACGCCGCCGCGCGCAAGGCGCTCACCCTGCTCGACGCGGTCGACGCGCCCACCGGCCGGATGCCGGTGGTGGTGGGCAACGGCTTCGGTGGCGTGCTGCTGCACGAGGCGGTGGGGCACGGGCTGGAGGCCGACGCCGTCCAGAAGCGCGCCAGCGTCTACGCGGGCAAGCTCGGCGAGCAGGTGGCCGAGCCGTTCGTCACGGCATACGACGACGGCGCCCGCGCGAACGAGTGGGGCAGCGACGGCACCGACGACGAGGGCACCCCCACCCAGCGCACCACCGTGATCGAGGACGGAGAGCTCACCTCCTATCTGTATGACCTCCTGCGCGCGGGCAAGGACGGCGTGCCCTCCACGGGCAACGGCCGCCGCGAGTCCTTCCGCCACCTGCCGCTGCCGCGCATGACCAACACCTATTTCGCGCCCGGCGACGCAACGCCCGAGGATCTGATCGCGGGTGTGGAGAAGGGCCTCTACGCCGTGTCCTTCGGCGGCGGCCAGGTGGAGCCCGCCACGGGCGACTTCGTCTTCGGCGTGTCGGAGGGCTACCTGATCGAGGCCGGCAAGGTCACGGCGCCCGTCCGCGGAGCCACGCTGATCGGCAACGGGCTCGAGGCGCTCGCGGCCATCGACGGGATCGCCGGCGACCTCGCCATCGCCACCGGCTTCTGCGGCAAGGGCGGCCAGCGGGTGGCGGCGGGAGTGGGCCAGCCGCACGTGCGCATCCGCGCGCTCACGGTGGGTGGGACGGCGTCGGCGTGACCGTGACGAACACCGACCTCGCCGCAGCAGCCCAGCGGGCGCTCGCGGCGGCGGCCGCTGCCGGCGCCGACGAGGCAGAGGCCTGGTGCGAGGAGTCCACGAGTCGCCAGATCCGCGCCTACGACGGCGCGGTGGAGAGCCTCTCCGACGCAGGCGCCCGCGGCCTCGGACTGCGTGTGTTCGTGGGTGCCCGCGCCGGCTACGCCTACGGCACCGACCTCACCGGGGACGGGATGGACGGGCTCGCGCTGGCCGCGGTGGGCGCCGCGCGGGTGGCCGACGAGGACGAGCACGCCGGCCTGCCCGAGGAGCTCGGCACCACCGAAGTCGGCGGGCTCTCCTCGCCGGCGCTCGCGGACTGGAGCACGGAGCGCAAGGTGGAGCTGGCGCTTGAGGTGGAGCGGGCGGCGCGCGCGCACGCCGGCGTGTCCCAGGTGGAGGACAGCGTGTACGCCGACAGCGAGGGCCGCGTGGCACTCGCGAACTCACGCGGTTTCGCCGCAGGCTACGAGGCCACCGCGGCCTGGGCGTACTGCTCGGCCTTCGCGGGCGAGGGCGCCGACCTCATGACCGGCCTCGGCGTGGGCCTCGCGCGCGACCCCGGCGGGCTCGACCCGGCCGCGATCGGCGACGAGGCCGCCGAGCGTGCGCTCTCGCTGATGGGCGCGCGCCAACCCGAGAGCCGCCGCTGCCCGGTGGTGCTGGACGCGTTCGTCGCCGCCAGCTTTCTCGGCTTCATCGGCGGCATGGTCTCCGCGGACGCGGTGCAGCGCGGGCGCTCGCTGTTCGCGGACAAGGAGGGCGAGGAGATAGCTGCGCCAGAGCTGCGCCTCGCCGACGACGCCACCGATCCCGGCGGCCTCGAGAGCGCCCCCTTCGACGGCGAGGGCGCGCCGGCGCGGCGCACCGCGCTGATCGAGGACGGCCGGCTGGTCAGCTTCCTCTTCGACGCCCGCACGGCGCGCAAGGCGGGCCGCGCCAGCACTGGCAGCGCCGGGCGCGGGTCCTATCGCGTGCCGCCCTCGGTGAGCACGAAGAACCTCGTGCTCGAACCCGGCGACGCCGCCCTCGACGGACTGCTCAGCCGCGCCGGCGACGGCCTCTACGTCACCGACGTGGCGGGCCTGCACTCCGGCGTCAACCCCGTCTCCGGCACCTTCTCGGTGGGGGCCAGCGGCCGCCTGATCGAGGGCGGTGAGCTGGGCGCGCCGGTGCGCGAGATCACCATCGCGAGCGACCTCGTGTCCATGCTGCGCTCCGTCCAGGCGGTCGGGTCCGACACCCGTTGGGTGCCCTTCGGCGGCAGCGTCAAGGCCGCTCCGCTGCTGCTCGGCGAGATGTCGGTCTCGGGCGCATAAGCGGCGGAAACACGCACTTTCCGGGGTTCCACGGGCCCGAAACCCGCATTCCAAGCGGAGTTCGTCCGTCAGCACTGTTAGCTTCGGGCCCTTCGGTAACCCCCGTTAGGAGGAGAAGGTGACGAAAGCCGAGTTCGTTGATCAGGTCGCGTCCAACTCGGGCCTGGGCAAGGGCGACGCCACCAAGGCCGTCGACGCCGTGCTCAACACGATCGAGGAGACGCTCGCACGGGGCGGTGAGATCAGCTTCACCGGCTTCGGCAAGTTCTCCGTGGCCCAGCGGGGTGCACGCCAGGGCGTGAACCCGCAGACCGGGGAGAAGATCCAGATCGCGGCCAGCCAGGTCCCGAAGTTCTCCGCCGGCAGCGCGCTGAAGAAGCGCGTCAAGGGCGGCTGAACCCAACCCCGTTCCCGGACCGTCTGGCTGCGCTGGTTGAGGATCGGCGCAGCCAGATCGTCCTCGGTCTCGACCCCGACCCCGCCGCGCTCTGGCCCGCAGCGGTCCAGGCGGCGGGGGACGGGCCGGGTGATGTCCGCGAGCGCACGGCCGCGGCGGTCGCCGCCCATTGCCGCGCCGCCATCGAGGCGGCGGGGGCGGCCTGCGTGGCGGTCAAGCCGCAGCTGGCGTGCTTCGAGCGGCTCGGGGCGCCCGGCTGGGCGGCGCTGGAGCAGACGGTCGCGGCGGCGCACGAGCACGGGCTGCTCGTGATCGCCGACGGCAAGCGCGCTGACGTCCCGGTCACGGCTCGCGCCTACGGGCAGGCGCTCGTGGGGGAGGTCGAGGGGCCGTTCGGCATGGTCGGGGGCCTGGATGCGGACGCCTTCACGGCCAACCCGCTGCTGGGGCGCGACTCGCTCGAGCCGCTGCTCGACGCGGCGCAGCTCGCGGGCGCGGGGATCTTCTGCCTGGTGCGCACCTCCAACCCCGGCGCGGCTGACGTGCAGGATCTCGACGCGGGCGGGCAGCCGGTGCACGAGCGGCTCGCCCGGATGGTCGCGGAGCTCGGGGCGCCGAGCGTGGGGCACAGCGGCCTCTCGGCCGTGGGCGCGGTCACCGGCGCCACCCGGCCGGAGCTGCTCGCCCGGCTGCGCCGGCTCATGCCCCACGCGGTCTTCCTGCTGCCGGGCGTCGGGGCCCAGGGCGGCACCGTCGACGCACTGGCGCCGGCATTCGCGCCGCATCCGGCCGCCGGGCTGGTGGCGGCGTCGCGCTCCATCGTCGGCGCCGCGGCGCGGCGCGGCGGCCATCCGGCGGAGGCCGCGGCCGACGCGGCCGAGCAGCTCCGCGCGGCGGCCTGGGCGCTGTCGGTGCGCGGCTGACCCGCTGGCGCCACGGGTACCATCGAGCCGCCATGGAGGAACGCTCCCGCAACCCGCTGCGCCTGCTCGCGCCCGTCGCGCTGGCCCTCTTCGTGCTCGCGTTCGTCGTGGTGCTCACCAGCGCCGACGTCGGGGGCGGAGGCGGCGATGACGCCACGGACGCGCGCCAGTCCGAGGAGCGCGACCTCGGCGGCACGGCGGAGGAGGAGCAGACGGGCACCGCCGAGAACGCGAGCGAGGAGGACGAGGGCCTCCCCGACGACGTCTATGTCGTGAAGGAGGGGGACACGCTCGGCGCGATCTCGGAGACCGTGGGGATCAGCGTGGAGCAGCTGCAGGAGCTCAACCCCGACCTCGACCCCCAGGCGCTCGTCTCGGGCCAACAGATCAAGCTCCGAGAGTGACCGCCGCCAGGACCTTCCTTCCGGCGCTCCTGGCCCTCGCGCTTCTCCTCCCATCCGCCGCTCACGGCCAGTTGCGCGAGCCTGGCGTGGACGCGGACGCCGCGATCGTGGTGGACGGAGGCACCGGCGAGGTCCTGTTCGAGAAGGAGCCCGGCGAGCGCCGCTCCATCGCCAGCGCCACCAAGCTCATGACCGCGCTGCTCGTGCTGGAGCGAGCCGAGCCGGACGCCGTGTTCGATGCCGCGGACTACGACGCCGCCGCGGTGGAGTCCCAGATCGGGCTGCGCCGCGGCGAGCGGATGGTGGTGGCCGACCTGTTCGAGGCGCTCATGCTCGAGAGCGCCAACGACGCCGCGGTCACGCTGGCCGAGGGCATCGCCGGCTCGAGCAGGGAGTTCGTGGACGAGATGAACTCGCGCGCCCGCGAGCTCGGCCTCGACGACACGCGCTACGTGGACCCCATCGGCCTCGACGAGGACAATCGCTCGAGCGCCGAGGATCTCGCCACCCTCACCCGGCTGCTGCTGGAGAACGAGACCTTCGCCGAGGTGGTGGACCAGCCCACCGCCGTGCTCGAGACGGGGGCCCGTCGCCGGGTGGTGCGCAACCGCAACCGGCTCGTGGCCCGGCACCCGTTCGTGGACGGCGTGAAGACCGGGCACACCCGGCGGGCGGGGTACGTGCTCGTGGGCTCGGCCAGCGGGCGCGGCAAACAGGTCGTGAGCGTCGTGCTCGGGGAGCCCAGCGAGGCCGCGCGCGACGAGGACTCGCTCGCCCTGCTGCGCTATGGCATCGACCAGTACCGGCGCGTGCCCGCGCTGCGGGCCGGGCGGGTGGTGGACCGCACGGACGTGCGCTTCTTCGACGACGCCGAGGCTGCGCTGGTCACCCTGAAGGACGTGGCGCTCACCGTTCGTCGCGGGGAGGAGGTGCGCACGGTGGTGGACGCGCCCGAGGAGCTCGAGGGGCCGCTGCCGGCGGGCGAGCGGGTGGGCACCGTCGCCGTGGTCTATCGCGGCGAGGTCGTGCGGCGCACGGCGCTGGTCACCGCGGCGGAGGTGCCCGGGGCGGGCACCGTCAGACGGCTCACGGCGGTGCTGGGCGTAGCATTGACGCTGCTGGCAATCCTCGCCATGGCTCTCGTGTCGATGCTCGTGGCGCTCCGGATCCGTGCCGTCCGGCGCAGGCGGGCAAGCGCATGATCATCACCGTCACCCTCAACCCCGCGATGGACCGCACGCTCGCCGTGCCCAACTTCCGGCTCGGCCGGCGCCACCGCGCCATCGAGCAGACCTCGATGGCGGGCGGCAAGGGCGTCAACGTGGCCCGGGCGCTCAAGACGCTGGGCCAGCCGGTCATCGCCACCGGCATCGCCGGCGGGCACACCGGCACCCGCATCATCGAGCAGCTCACCGAGGACGCCATCCTCAACGACTTCGTCCGCATCCGGAGCGACTCCCGCACCTCCACCGCCGTCATCGACCCCACCTCGGGCGAGCAGACGGAGATCAACGAGCGTGGGCCCGTCATCGCCGAGGCCGAGCTCGAGCTGTTCGTGGACAAGCTGCTGTACCTCGCCAAGGGCGCGGGCGTCTGCGTCTTCTCGGGCAGCCTGCCGCCCGGCGTGGACGCCGGCATCTACGGCCGGCTGATCTCAGACCTCAAGAAGCTCGGCGTGACCACCGTGCTCGACTCCGAGGGCGAGGCGCTGCGGCTGGGCACGCGGGCCGGGCCGGACACGGTCACGCCCAACGAGCTCGAGGCGGAGGAGCTGGTGGGACACGAGTTCGCCGAGGACGAGGACCGCGTGGTGGCGCTCTCCGAGATGGCCGACCTCGGCGCCCGCGAGGCCATGATGACCCTGCCCGGCGGCTGCGTGGCGGTGGTGGGCGACGAGGCCGACCGGCGCATGTACCGCGTCACCGTGGACCAGCAGGAGCCGGTCTCCGCGGTCGGCTCCGGCGACGTCTTCCTCGCGGGCTACGTGGCCGCCCGCTACGCGGGCCGCCCACCCGCCGACTGCCTGCGCTCCGCCGTGGCCTGCGGCGCCGAGTCCACACAGCACTTCGGCGCCGGCGTGCTCGACCCGCGCGAGGCCGACCGGCTCATGCACGAGGTGCGGATCGAGGAGCTGGCCAAGCCGGCGCTGCACGAGGCCTCCTAGACCCCGGAAACAGCGGCGTTTGACGGCCCGGACGGGTCCGGGGCCGGTGCTATCGTCACCGTTCCGAGTCCACGCCGCCGAAACTTCGAGGATGCCGCCATGGAAGTAGAGATCGGTCGAGGCAAGAAGGGCCGTCGCGCCTACGGCTTCGACGACATCGCGATCGTGCCGTCCCGCCGGACGCGCGACCCCGACGACATCGACATCAGCTGGACGCTCGGCCCCTATCGCTTCGAGCTGCCCCTGCTCGCGTCGGCCATGGACGGCGTGGTCTCGCCCCAGACCGCGGGCATCATCGGCAGGCTCGGCGGCCTGGCCGTGCTCAACCTCGAGGGCATCTGGGCCCGCTACGAGGACGCGGACGACCAGCTCGCGCGGATCTCCAAGCTTCCGAAGGACCAGGCCACGGCCGAGATGCAGGCCATCTACCAGGCGCCGCTCCAGCCCGAGCTCATCGCGGAGCGCATCCGCGAGATCAAGGAGCAGGGCGTCGTCGCGGCCGCCTCGCTCACCCCGC
Source organism: Thermoleophilaceae bacterium (assembly GCA_040901445.1). Lineage (GTDB taxonomy): Bacteria > Actinomycetota > Thermoleophilia > Solirubrobacterales > Thermoleophilaceae > JBBDYQ01. The sequence goes on from JBBDYQ010000004.1 coordinate 80,809, forward strand.
AGCGCGTCACCGACCACTACGAGGTGGCGCTCGAGGCCGGGCTCGACATCCTCGTCATCCAGGGCACGGTCATCTCGGCGGAGCACGTGTCCACCAGCTCCGAGCCGCTCAACCTCAAGCAGTTCATCAAGGAGGTTCCGGTCCCGGTCATCGTCGGCGGCTGTGCCTCCTATTCCACCGGCCTCCACCTCATGCGCACGGGCGCCGTGGGCGTGCTCGTCGGCGTCGGCCCGGGCGCGGCCTGCACCACGCGCGGCGTGCTCGGCATCGGCGTCCCGCAGGCCACCGCAATCGCCGACGTCCAGGCGGCGCGCTCCCAGCACATGCTCGAGACGGGCGACTACGTGAACGTCATCGCCGACGGCGGCATGCGCAACGGCGGCGACATCTCGAAGGCCTTCGCCTGCGGCGCGGACGCCGTCATGATCGGCTCGCCGCTGGCGCGCGCCTACGAGGCCCCCGGGCACGGCCACCACTGGGGCATGGCCACGTTCCACCCGTCGCTGCCGCGCGGCGCTCGCGTCAAGACCACGCAGAACGGCAGCCTGGAGCAGATCCTGCTCGGGCCCGCCCACGAGAACGACGGCACCTTCAACCTCATGGGCAGCCTGCGCACGTCCATGGCCACCTGCGGCTACGCCGACATCCCCGAGTTCCATCGCGCCGAGGTCATGGTCGCCCCGTCGCTGCAGACCGAGGGCAAGCAGCTCCAGCGCGCGCAGGAGATCGGCATGGGAGCCACCAGCGCCGCGGCCGCGTCCCCGCCGTCCAAGGACGGCGTCACCAACGGCTCGCCGGAGCCCGCGCTGATCGAGAGCTAGGCGAGATTGGCCGAGACGCTCACCACCGTCCCCCCGGAGGTCGCCGAGAGCGGCAGGGTGGGGGCGGATGAGGTCCTGGTACTCGACTTCGGCGGGCAGTACTCGCAGCTCATTGCACGGCGCGTGCGCGAGTGCGGCGTCTACTCCGAGCTGCTTCCGCACGACGTGGCGGTGGAGGAGATCACCCGCCGCAAGGCGCGCGGCCTGATCCTCTCCGGCGGGCCGGCCTCGGTGTACGCGCCGGGCGCTCCGCGGCTCAACGTTGCGCTGCTCGAACTCGGCGTTCCGGTGCTGGGCATCTGCTACGGCATGCAGGCGCTGGTGCTCGAGCTCGGCGGGCGCGTGGAGGGCGCGGAGGTGGGCGAGTTCGGCCGCTCCACGCTCACGGTGCGCGAGCCGGGCCGTCTCCTGGCGGGGCTGCCCGTCGAGCAGAGCTGCTGGATGAGTCACCGCGACACCGTCTTCGGTGCGCCGCCCGGCTTCACTGAGCTCGCGTCGTCCACCGAGTCGCCGGTGGCGGCGCTCGAGGCGCCGGAGCGCGGGCTCTACGGCATCCAGTTCCACCCCGAGGTCGCGCACACCCCCTACGGCACGGACGTGCTCAAGGCCTTCCTGCGCGACGTCTGCGGCTGCGACATGGCGTGGAACGCCGCGTCGGTGGCGGAGGAGCAGATCCGGCGCATCCGCGAGCAGGTGGGCGGCGGCAAGGTCATCTGCGGCCTCTCCGGCGGCGTGGACTCGTCGGTGGCCGCGCTGCTCGTGCACCGCGCGGTGGGCGATCAGCTCACGTGCGTCTTCGTGGACCACGGGTTGATGCGCAAGAACGAGGGCGACCAGGTCATCGCCGCCTTTAGCGACAACTTCAAGGTGCCGCTCGTCGCCGTGGACGCCGAGCAGCGCTTCCTCACCCGCCTCGCCGGCGTCACGGAGCCCGAGGCCAAGCGCAAGATCATCGGCGAGGAGTTCATCCGGGTGTTCGAGGAGGAGGCCACGCGCCTGGGCAACCCGCGCTACCTCGTCCAGGGCACGCTCTACTCCGACGTCATCGAGTCGGGCGGCGGCACCGGCGCGGCCACCATCAAGTCCCACCACAACGTGGGCGGCCTGCCCGAGGACCTCGAGTTCGAGCTGGTGGAGCCGCTGCGCGGGCTGTTCAAGGACGAGGTGCGCCAGGTGGGCATCGAGCTGGGCATGGCCGAGCGCCTGGTGTGGCGCCAGCCCTTCCCGGGCCCTGGCCTGGGCATCCGCATCGTGGGAGGTGAGGTCACCAAGGAGCGCCTCGAGATCCTCCGCGACGCCGACTTCATCCTCCAGGACGAGATCCGCGGCGCCGGCCTCTACCGCGAGCTGTGGCAGTCGTTCTGCGTCCTGCCGGGCGATCTCCGCACGGTGGGCGTCCAGGGGGACGAGCGCACCTACGGCTACGTGGTGGTCATCCGGGCGGTCACCAGCGACGACGCGATGACCGCCGACTGGGCGCGCCTGCCCTACGATCTGCTGGAGCGCGTCTCCTCGCGCATGATCAACGAGATCCAGCAGGTCAACCGCGTCGTGCTCGATATCACGTCGAAGCCGCCCGGCACCATCGAGTGGGAGTAGGGGCCGGTCCCACCGGGTAGCGAGCGGCCGTGACGGACCTCATCAGCTGGGTCGTCTTCGGCTTCTTCGTGGGCGCGTTCGCGCGGCTGATCGTGCCCGGGCGCCAGCCGATCGGGCTGCTCTGGACGCTGGGGCTCGGCGTGGCCGGGGCGATCTCCGGCGGAGTGATCGCCGAGGAGCTGCTGGACGTCGGCGACAAAGACGCGTTCGACTTCGAGAGCTTCGTGGCGGGCGTTATCGTCGCCTCGTTCCTGGTGGCGATCGCGTCCAACCTGCTCAAGCGGGGCCGGCGCGGCGGCCGCGAGCGCGAGCGCGAGCGCGAGCTGTGACCACCGACCTCCCGCCGCAGAGCGCCCCCAGCGACGAGACCGAGAAGCAGCGCCTGGACCGCAACCTCGCCGAGCTGCTCGGGGAGCTGCGCGTGGCGCTGCCGGGCGTGCAGGTGCTGTTCGCGTTCCTGCTCACGGTCCCGTTCAGCCAGCGCTTCGAGGAGACCACGGCGTTCCAGGAGAAGGTGTACTTCGTCACGCTGCTGCTCACGGCCGTGGCCTCCGCGCTGCTCATCGCGCCCACCGCCCACCACCGCATCCAGTTCCGCCAGCAGGACAAGTTCCACATCGTGGCCACGGCCAACAAGCTCGCGATAGCCGGCCTCGGCGCGCTGGCGCTGGCCATGATCGGCGTCGTGATGCTGGTCACCGACTTCCTCTTCGCAACTTCCACCACGATCGTCGTGACCATGCTCACCGCGCTGCTGTTCGCCGTGGTCTGGTACGCGCTGCCGATCTCGCGGCGGCTGTCGGGCGATTAGGGGGCGCCGCGCCGGTGCCCTCTCCGACCGCCCACAGCGCCGCCCGCCCACATCGCCGCGCGGGCGCTAACATGAGCCGCCGCGCGTGCCGAGGCTGGCCCCAGTCGCCGCCCCGGTGCGCTTTTCGTGCTCATGAAGACCTTCGTCGCCACCCCCGCCAACCGCGAGCGCAACTGGCTCGTGGTCGACGCCACGGGCAAGACGCTCGGCCGCCTGGCCACCCAGCTCGCGGACACGCTGCGCGGCAAGCGCAAGCCCGAGTACACGCCGCATTGCGACGTCGGGGACTTCGTGATCGTGGTCAACGCAGAGAAGATCTCCGTCACCGGCAAGAAGCGCGAGGAGAAGCGCTACTACCGCCACTCCGGCTACCCCGGCGGGCTCCGCTCCCGCACGCTCAACGACATGCTCGAGCGCCGGCCGGAAGAGGTCATACGCCTGGCGGTCAAGGGCATGCTGCCGCGCAACCGCCTCGCCCGCCAGCAGCTCAGCAAGCTCAAGGTCTACGCGGGCCCTGACCACCCGCACGTCGCCCAGAAGCCACAGCCCCTGGAGGTCGACGCCTGATGATCGACGACGAGCGCGACGAGGGCACGCCCGACGAGGGCGCCCCCGAGGCCGAGGAGCCCGCCGAGGAGCAGCCCGCGGCCGAGGAGCCTGCCGAGGAGCAGCCCGCGGCCGAGGAGCCTGCCGAGGAGCAGCCCGCGGCCGAGG